>NZ_JAUBQQ010000002.1:0-125787 GCF_036701335.1 Microcoleus sp. Pol12B5
AGATACCAAAGCGCCCTGGGGCTAAAAGCTGACCTAGAAATGTGCCGTCATCAACTGCAAACCCATGGGAAAATTGGCAACTTCTCAATCGGTAAGAAAGATAAATTTGGACAATTTATCATCCCGCAAAAACTCTATGGCCGCGAACAAGAAGTAGCTACTTTGATGGAAGCCTTTGAGCGAGTCTCCGGCGGCAACAGCGAAATGATGCTAGTGAGCGGTTACTCAGGGATTGGCAAATCTTCTTTAGTGAATGAAGTTCAAAAACCCATTCTCCGGCAGCGTGGCTATTTTATCTCCGGTAAATTTGACCAATTAAAGCGAAATATTCCTTATGCTTCTTTGATTCAAGCTTTCGCCGGCTTGATGCGGCATCTGTTAACAGAAAGTTCGGAAAAACTAGCGATTTGGAAACAGCAACTTTTAGAAGCTTTAGGGTCCAATGGCCAAGTCATAGTAGATGTCATTCCCGAAGTCGAACTGATTGTGGGATATCAAGAAGCTGTTCCGCAATTAGGGCCATCTGAATCCCAGAATCGCTTTAATCGCGTGTTTAAAGAATTCATTCATGTATTTACTAAACCCTCACACCCGCTCGTCGTCTTTTTGGATGACTTACAGTGGGCAGATTCGGCATCACTCAAGTTGATTCATCTGCTTATTTGTGACCCGGACAGCCAATATTTACTGCTGATGGGAGCTTATCGAGATAACGAAGTCAGTCCGACGCATCCGTTGATGCTGACGTTGGATGAGATTCAAAAGAATGGGGCGGTTGTAAATAATATCACCCTCCGTCCTTTGGATCTTGGCAACGTCAGCTTGTTGGTAGCAGATACCCTCAAGGAGTCTTCCGCTCTGAGAAACCGGGTTTCTGAATTGTCCGAGCTACTTTTCAATAAAACCCAGGGCAATCCTTTCTTCTTGACTCAGATGTTCGCTACTCTGCATCAAGAAAAGCTATTGACCTTTGATTTCAGTGCTGGGTTCTGGCATTGGTCATTGAACCAAATTCAAGCGGTAGGCATCACGGATTATAATGTCGTCGAACTGATTGCCAGAAATATTCAAAAACTCCCGGAGGAGACGCAGGATGTCTTAAAATTAGCCGCCTGTATTGGAGACAAATTTAATTTAGACGTTCTGGCTATTGTCAATGAAAAATCTCAGTCGGAAACGGCGGCCCATTTGTGGGAAGCACTTCAGGCTGGCTTGGTTTTGCCCCTGAGCGAAGCCTACAAAATTCCTCTCGTTTTTACCTCCGATGAAATGAGCAGGGAAGTAAAGGAGAGAATAGCTCCAGATTCTCCTCTGGTATCATCCTCACCGGGATCTTTGCCTTACAGTCATCACGCGCCTATCGCTTACAATTTTCTCCATGACCGGGTGCAGCAAGCGGCGTATTCTCTTATTCCCGAATCTCAGAAACAACAGACCCACTTAAAAATTGGTGAACTGATATTGGAGCATACTCCAGCAGAGGAGATTGAAGAAAATATCTTTGAGATTGTCAATCAGTTAAATGTTGGGGCTGGCTTCATCACCCATCAGGCAAAAAAAGAGCGTCTAGCCCGATTAAATTTGATAGCAGGCAAAAAAGCTAAGGCCGCAACAGCTTATGAAACTGCCGCCCGACAACTACGGGTGGGGCTAGAACTCCTCAGAGAAGATAGCTGGGAAAATCAGTATGACCTGACGTTCCCTCTGTATGCGGAAGCGGCGGCGGTGGAATTTCTAAACATCAACTTCGAGCGAGCAAAAATTCTTTCCGAGGAGGCTCTCAAACACGCAAAAACTCTGCTCGAAAAAGCCAAAATTTATGAAATCCAAATGCAGTTTTATTCCCAGCAAAACCAGATGCAAGTCGCGTTCGATATTGCCCTGCAAGTTCTGGGTCTGCTGGGCGTCTCCCTTTGTCCCGAACCTCCACAAGAGATGAATACAGAGGTGTTAGCTTCTCTACCCGAAATGACGGATCTCAATAAGCGGGTGGCGATGGGGATATTATTGAAATCCGCTCCTCTTTGTTTTCATGTGGCTCCTGCCTTATTGCCACAAGTTCCATTTACAATGATTCATCTGTGTATCCAATATGGTAATTCACCCCAAGCTGCTTCGGGGTATGCGGTTTATGGCCTGATTTTGTGCGGGCATCTGGGTGAAATTGAGGCGGGATATCGCTTTGGACAACTAGGTTTAAATTTGTTGGATCGATTTGATGCCAAAGAACTGAAATCTTACCTGTATGTAGTTTTTAATGCTCACATTAGACACTGGAAAGATCATGGAAAAGAAACTTTAGCACCCTTAATTGAAGGCATCAAAAGTGGTCTAGAAACTGGAGATTTAGACGATGTGGGTTATAGTTGTATTTACTATTGCGATCATATATTTTTTACAGGTCAACCGCTGGAGTTTGTGGATCAGAAGCAGGCGCAGTATCTTGATTTACTGCTAAAGCTTCAACAAGATTCGCATATTCCTTATTTGAAACTATGGAGAGTAATGGTATTACAATTACTCGCAGCCCCTGAAGAACAATATACGATCAAGGGCGAAGTTTTGAATGAATATGAACTCCTGCAACAGTCAATTGCCGACAATAAACATATGTTTGTTTTTGTGGCTTACCTGACAAAATTGATTCGATTTTACTTGTTGAAAGATTACGCTCAGTCAGTGAAAAGCGCCAGCGAAGCAGAAAAATATAAAGAAGGTGCACCGGCGCTGATGAGTGGTGCAGAACACAATTTCTACTATTCTCTGGCCCTCCTTGCTCAATATCCTGATGTTTCAAGCAGGGAACAAGCAGAATCCTTGGAGCAAGTAGCGAAAAATCAAAAACAAATGCAGGAATGGGCTATACATGGGCCGATGAATTATCAACACAAGTACGAGTTAGTGGAGGCCGAGAAAGCGCGGGTATTGGGAGAAATTGGCAAAGCGATGGAGTATTATGATGCCAGCATTCAAGGAGCCAGAGAACAGGGATACATTCACGAAGAAGCCATCGCTAATGAACGAGCAGCCGAGTTTTATTTCTCTCGCGGTCGAGAGAAGGTAGCGGAAATTTATTTGACCGATGCTTACTATGGCTATATTCGCTGGGGAGCCAAGGCAAAAGTAAAAAATTTATTTGAAACATATCCTGAGTTCTTCTCGCAAATACTGACCACAGAAGCCCCGATCCTCGATGTATCGCGGACGACCAGTTCGACGACGACTGGGAGTTTTGTCGCACTGGATTTCGCCTCTGTGATGAAATCTTCTCAAGCTATTTCGGGCGAAATTGTTCTGGAAAGCCTGCTTTCTAAGTTATTAAAAATTGCGATCGAGAATGCTGGGGCAGAAAAAAGCTACTTGATTTTAGAAAAAGATGGTCAACTGGTGGTAGAAGGGACGGCAACCATCGATAATGATGAGGTCGTAGTGCTTCAATCCACACCGATAGAAACGAGTCATAAATTGCCGTTTTCTATCCTCAATTATGTGGCTAGAACTCAGGAAAATTTGGTTTTAAATGATGCAAGCAGGGAGGGAATTTTTACCAGGGATAGCTATATCGTCAACGTCAAACCGAAGTCAATTTTATGTATGCCGGTTGTCCATAAAGGAAAGCTCATTGGTCTGCTTTACTTGGAAAATAATCTGACAACGAGCGCGTTTACTCCCGATCGCCTAGAAGTTTTAACCGTGCTCTGTTCTCAAGCGGCGATTTCGCTGGAAAATGCTCGACTCTATGCCAATTTGTCTGAGGCGACTGACAGCCTGAAACAAGCCAATGAGCAATTAGAAGATTACAGCCGGACTTTAGAACATAAAGTGGAAGATAGGACGCAGGAATTAAAGGAAAAAAATCTGCTCCTGAGCCAGGAAATTGGCGATCGCGTGCAGATAGAGCAAGCTCTGCGACAATCAGAAGCGCAATTAAAAAAACAAGCCGAACAACTAGAGCTTTCTTTCCAAGAACTCAAGCGCACCCAGACCCAGCTAATTCAGACTGAGAAAATGTCCTCACTGGGACAGATGGTGGCCGGGGTGGCCCACGAAATCAATAACCCGATTAACTTCATATATGGCAACCTGAGTCACGTCAGGACATACAGTGAAGACATACTAGGACTGGTAAAACTCTATCAAGAACAATACCCCCATCCCACAGCAGCGATTGTTGAGGATATTGAGGCAATCGAATTAGATTTCTTGATGGAAGACTTACCCAAAGTGCTGGATTCGATGAAGGTGGGGGCAGACCGAATTCGCGAAATTGTCCTCTCCCTGCGAAACTTCTCGCGATTGGATGAAGCGGAAATGAAACAGGTCGATATCCATGAGGGCATCGATAACACCCTACTGATTTTGCAGCACCGACTGCAAGCCAAATTAGACCAGCCTGCTATTCAAATCATTAAAGAGTACGGCCCGCTGCCGCTGGTGGAGTGCTATGCGGGCCAACTGAACCAGGTGTTCGTAAATTTACTGGCGAATGCGATTGACACTCTCAATGACCAAAGGGGGCCGCGGGCGATCGCAATTCGCACCTCAGTGGGGTATGGGGAAGAAGAAAAATCCCCGATTTCCAATCCCGCCCTTGCGGAAAGCTCTACAGTTTCTTCGGCTGAGGTGGATTCCCCCAACCTCAACCCGAGCCGCAAAGCTCCCCAATTTGTTGTGATTCGCATTTGCGACAATGGCCCCGGTATGACAGAGGAAGTGAATCGGCGGCTGTTCGACCCGTTCTTCACGACGAAACCCGTAGGGAAGGGTACTG
Organism: Microcoleus sp. Pol12B5; assembly: GCF_036701335.1. NCBI lineage: Bacteria > Bacillati > Cyanobacteriota > Cyanophyceae > Oscillatoriales > Microcoleaceae > Microcoleus > Microcoleus sp. Pol12B5. The sequence continues at coordinate 4,772 of NZ_JAUBQQ010000002.1, forward strand.
GTCTGGGGCTGTCAATCAGCTACCAGATTGTGGTAGAAAAACACCGTGGACAGTTGAAGTGTGTTTCTCATCCCGGTCAGGGAGCAGAGTTCATCATTCAGATTCCTATTAGACAGCACTATCAAAAATTGGCTTTGCAAAGCAAAACGTGATGAGTAGTTGTTATTGGTATTTCCTGTAGTCCTAAACAGACAATGATCAGTTCTAGTGATGAATAGACATCTTGAAAAAGTCTGGGTGCACTTCCTTCTCTGCGCCTCTAATTCTATTCATCTTTATGAAGATTTTAAACTGGAGTAAGTTCATAATTATAAATTATAGCTATCAGTTACACTGTAAATATGATACCTCACTTGCTCCGGCCGATCGCCCTTAACAAATATCGCACTCTCCGTATAACAACAATCAGGCTAGAAACTAAAAAAGCGATCGCAATACCGAATGGAAGGGCGATCGACCAAATTGTAATTTTAAAGTATTGGGTATTGCGATCGCTAGTTCACTACTCGATTCAGTGGCAGACCGCCCTGCAAGACCCCGAACACACAGGCATAAACAGGGCGGGCTTTCCGCTGCACGCTCATTGTTCGGCGACTGTTGATAACTTCTAGCTCATTTGAGCGAGGTTAATCAATTATGCCAAAGTGGATAAGTGCTGCGCGGATCGCGATGAACCACACCGCGAGCGTGGCAAATAGGTAGAGGTAGAACCGAAGTATGATGAGATTGAATGTGCAATGGACAGCACTATGCAATGTGCGAAACATAACGAATACCCACGCCGCGTTCACATACACTGTATCCACCTGCTTTGTGATGAACAGATATAGAACAAGTGCATAGAAAAGTATCGGCATCTCGAACAGGTTTTTTAGGTTGTCCGATGGATTGGATACGCTTGGTGGTGAAATTTGTGCCAGTGCGCCCGGTACAGCAAGTTCATTCGGGGCGAGCTTTCTACTGGTGATAAAACTGATACGGCGGATGTACATATACACCCAGACTAAGAGTGTTAGAAACACTGTTGCAAAGAAGGGACTGAAAATTGTATCTTGCGTCATTTATACCTCTAAAATTTGATTATTCTGATAGTTGGTGGGCGATAAAGTGCGCGATATGCTATGTACAAGGCTTGAAGAAAAATAGAGTAACGTAAATCCAATTAGAGGATGGAGTATCTCTAGGTGAAGAGGAGTTTTGAGATGAATGCTGGCAAATTGTAGTCCAAACAGGACTGGTAAACTTGCGGCGAGATGTCGTATTCTGCGTGAGAATGGGGCGATAAACGACCATCCCAGTAATACTAATGACAGCCCACTGTACCCTCGCACTAGCCAAATATGAATATCCCACCATGCAGGATTATTGAAGTAGGCAACTCCAACCGTTAATAACTGAGCAATTAAGCAGAGATTAAAGATGATTGAAGTCACATAAAAGCCGAGCTGTATCCAACGTATGGGAGTGCGATCGCGATCGATTTCCGAACTTGTTGTCATGTCAAGTTGCTTTGGAGATTACAAGGGTAATATAATTCAAGTATTGCAATGCTTCTAGACCTCGATCGGGTACTCTTTTTGACAATCCAGCAATTTGGTTACAAGCCCCCGGATTTATCTGTCGGGTCAAATCTAAAATCTAAAATTTAAAATCGGTTGAGACCATGACCATGAAAAGCCTCTTGCAGCTTTTATTTGAAGCGATCGACCAGGTAAAGGACGAACAAGATTTGCGATCGCAAGTCGTGCCCAAAATCGGTGAGTATTTTGCAGCTAAACGATCGGGAATCTTTTTCTTCGATCGACTGCCGTTGTTAGATAGTAAGCTTCAGAAAACACTGCAAATTGGGCTATCGATCGAACATAATCCTGTTGTGCGTTATTTAGCGGAGCGCCATGCTCCTGTCCATGAAGCATTGGTGGCGTCTCCCAAGGTTTGGACAATAATTTGTCCCCGACCCGATCATTGGCACGTGATGGCGGGGCCGATTGTCAGTCGCGGTCAATTAGTGGGTGCAGTAGGTTGCACCCGCGATCGGTCAATGCCCGCCTTTGATACAGAAAATCTAGCCGATTTGAGTGCGATCTGTTTGCATTTATCTGTTTGGGCTGCAACCGTGCGATTTCAACACCAACCTTTCAAGACCTCACGCATAACGCCTCGTGAATTGCAAATTGCCGAATTGGTTGCTTTGGGGCGAACCAACGCAGAAATCGGCAGGGAACTTTGGATTACTGAGAATTCGGTGAAGCAAGCTTTGAAGCGAATGTTCCGCAAGCTTGAAGTTTCGTCTCGTGCAGAAATGGTTGCACAGCTTTCCGCGACAAAACACCATTTGCCAAGTGTAAAAATGTCTCCATCCAACTTGATGCAGAACACCCACCAATAAACTTAATGCTAGAAACTCAGAGAGCGATCGCAATACCGAATTGAAGGGCGATCGACCTACTGGTAATTTTCAAGTATTGGGTATTGCGATCGCTTACCGTCATAACCCTTTCAGTCAATCAAGGCTCGTTTACAAACCTCAAGTCCTTGACTTAAGCATTGTTCTCGCCACTTGTGAGATATGGGTGCAAACATTTCTACCAACTGGTCTTTTATCCATTCATAGCTCTGGTCTGACTTACCCCACCAGTAAGCACGATTCTCCGCCCGCAATGCCTTCAAGACTTGAATCGTTGAGTAAGTGCCAAATTCTGCGGTTAGTAAATCATAGCGACACTCTGGTAGAAGAGCTTGGCACCAAGTTTTTAATCCACCGCGAATGGGATATGACACACCTTCTGTACTGTTCGGTTCTATTGTTTCTGCTCCAAATCGTTGAGCTAGTCTTGAACAAGATTCTGATGTTGCAGATGCGTCAAGCAAAAGCTTATATGTTCCCGAACGTCCTAAACCTGTGTGGAAATCAATATGCAGTACCTCTGAAGAATTACCAATCCATTGGGACAAATTGCTAGCTAGAATCTCTTGAGTTTTGGATGCAGCATGGCCACCAAAAAAAAGTCCCTTTGGAAAATCGTATTGCCCTACAGGAAAAGTGTTTCTCAAACTGGTCATTCCATATCTCAATATCAGCCATATAGCTTGAAGGATATAAAGTTCAAAGCGTGATGGAGGTGAAGTGGGATTTAGAAAGGAATTGAATTTAGGATAAGCCTTTGGGCTGCCCTCAAAAACTTCTTCAGACAATAAAAAGTTACGGTTTAAATCTATGTTGTTTTCATTCCAACGTCTTCGCCATGCAAAACCATAAGGATTTAGAGCATGAATAAGTACAACTTTAATATCAGGTGACAACGATGTGAGAAGTTGGTGCTTTTCTAACAAGGTAAGTTGGATTGCCGAACCCAAAAAGCCTTCTACTCCATGCAAGCCACTAGAAATGACTACACATCGTCGTGGGTTGGAAGAACCACCGATCGCCACATCAATAGTTAATTCTTCACCAGTTGGACTCACCTGATCAATTGGATAGGCTGTGTGCTGATAACCCAAAGATGAAGATGCTGATCGAAATCGCTCTCGTGCAGTAATGTAGTTGGGTGAAAATGCTTCTGAATCGCTCATAAATCTTCGTTACCCACCAGTAACCTTACAATTATGCCTGAAAAGATAACTCACATGGCATGACTATTAATTATACTGTAGTTGCGGTCTAACACTTCGATCGCCCTTAACAAATATCGCACTCTTGGCCGAACAATAACGCTTTGCCGTTTGGTTAGTATTCCCTTTTATTCTAGCAAGTATAGAAATAAGAACAATTAAGAGTAAAGACTAAAAAAGATAGTGCATCAACCTAACTATTAATTTGGCTACATAGTTATACCACTACCAGCTCCGCAATCTGTTCCTCGGACTTTCCAGAAAACATCATTGCCTTCCCGTCAGCCTCCACCATAAAGTGATGCCCATTGTCAGTAATAAAGTGCCAAGCGACTATTCTTTTGCCACCGTACTCATTCATAGTATCGCCTGCCGTAACGCGCTCAAGCTTATGGCCGGCTGCATCACACAAGGCTCGTATCAGTTTAATGTATTTCGGCTCGGCAGCACTGGCCTGGGCGAGCCGGGCCTCGCGATCGGAAATACTCAATGCTCGTCGAGTGACTTCCTGTTGGATTCGATCTTCTGCTACAACAATCAGGCCGGGGCGCGCTTTTAACCAGTTAGCATTTAATCGTTCGAGACTCTCCTCTTGTGCGATCGAATAAAAGTCCTCATTGATGCCATTTAGCCTGTCTCTCTCAGCATTTTCGCCGAATAACCCACTCGAAAAGAACGATGCTAACTTTGTCTTTCCTGCTGTAACCAGCGCCTCTCCTTTTGCAAAAAGATCGGTATGTTGTGTCGCGCCGATTTGCCCAAGGCCTTCTTTAACTAGCGCGATGACCGCAGGCTGCCACCTTGTGTTATAGACAAACTGAGCAAAACCACCATTATTCACCTGCCCGAGGTAATAATCAACGTAGTAACTGAGGAGTGCGTCGTGAGAAATTTCTGAGAGATTCAGAAGCTCTTCAAATAGTGCATTCACAAAGTCAATATTTGATTGGATCGTCGCGCGGATATCATCGCTATTCATGCTTTCCGCTGAGAGCACGACCGCATCTTTCGAGCCAAGTATGTCGTCACTCATTTTTCCGTCTCCCTCTTAGGCTAAAACTTTTTATGTGGCCCAACTATTAATTATATTGCAGTTGCAACATTGAACATAGCCTATCAAGCTCTTTTATGCTTTTTGAGGAACGACAATACTGAAAATCACATCAGCGTTCATCTGTGTTTATCTGCTGAAATCTGCGGTTTAAAAATCCCAATCTAATCGATTTACTTCGATCCGGTATATAGAAAACCCCCAAACCATTTTAAAAATCAAGTTTGGGGGTTTTCTTCCTAAATGCAGTTTAAATCACAACTTACTCGGCTCGATCGCCGGAGCACGCAGAGACACAGTTTTATCCGCAGCAGCCTTAGCCACAAGCGACGGCACAGAATCCCGCAATCTTGCAGTCAACTGTACAGTAGTCGCATCGTAAACCTGAGTCAGCATCTTCGGATACAAACCAATACCAATAATCGGCACTAACAGAGCCGCAATAATAAACACTTCTCGCGGTTCCGCATCCACCAATTCTTCGTGATCGGACAATTCCTTATTTTCAGGCCCGTAGAAGATTTCACGCAGCATCGACAGCAGATAAATCGGAGTCAAAATCACCCCGACAGCAGCTAGAAATACCACACAAACCTTAAACACAGGATTGTAAGCATCGCTCGTTGCAAAACCTACAAACACCATCAATTCTGCTACAAAACCGCTCATTCCCGGCAAAGCCAAAGAAGCCATAGAACAAGCAGTCCACATGGCAAAAACCTTACGCATTTTCTGTCCTACACCGCCCATTTCGTCCAGCATGAGCGTATGAGTACGATCGTAAGTGCAACCCACCATGAAGAACAAACTCGCCCCAATTAAACCGTGGGAAACCATTTGCAGCATTGCACCGCTCATTCCCAAATCGGTAAACGAAGCTATCCCAATCAGCACAAACCCCATGTGCGAAATCGAAGAATAAGCAATTTTCCGCTTCAAATTTCGCTGAGCAAAAGAAGTTAAGGCGGCGTAAACAATGTTAACCACACCCAAAATTACCAAGATGGGTGCGAAGACAGCGTGAGCATCCGGGAGCATTCCCGCATTCATCCGCAGTAAAGCATAGCCGCCCATTTTTAGCAGAATTCCTGCTAGCAACATGTGGGCGGGTGCGGTTGCTTCGCCGTGAGCGTCAGGGAGCCAAGTGTGCAGCGGAAAAATTGGCAGTTTGACGCCGTAAGCTATTAAGAAACCTGTATACAGGAGCAATTCTACAGTGGGGGCGTAATCTTTAGCTGCGATCGCCCGCATATCGAAAGTCACCGTATCGCCGTAAAACGCCATCGTTAGCGCGCCCAGCAAAATAAACAGCGAACCGCCTGCGGTGTATAGGATAAACTTAGTTGCTGCGTAGAGGCGCTTCTTGCCGCCCCAGATTGACAAAATCAGGTAAATCGGGACTAATTCCAGTTCCCAAACTAGGAAAAACAGCAACATATCCTGTACGGCAAAAACTGCGATTTGGCCGCCGTACATTGTCAGCATCAAAAAGTAAAATAGCTTCGGTTTAAATGTGACCGGCCAAGCAGCTAAAGTAGCCAGAGTAGTAATAAAACCAGTCAGCAAAATCAGCGGCATCGATAAACCGTCAGCACCCACAGACCAATTTAAATCGAGTTGCTGCACCCAAGTATAGCTTTCTACCAGTTGCAAATCTGGATTGCTGAAGTCGTACTGAGTGTAAAAAGCGTAAACAAGTAGGGCAAAATCGATCAAACCGACAATTAGGGCATACCACCGCACCGTCTTGCCATCCTTATCGGGAATTAAAGGAATCAGCAAGGACGCAGCAATGGGAAACAGAATTGTTGTTGTTAACCAGGGAAAGTTAGCTGTATCCATTGCGTTTTAAAATGATCCATCAGTTATTAGGTTTAAACACATTTTGCCAATTTTAGCCTAAATTTTATACTTTCTTTATACGGCACAAATTTTTTTGCTATTATTTGGATAAATTATCCGATCGCAACAGTTAATTTTAATCAAAGATTACTTCTATTGGCTAATTGTCAATTGTGAGTTATTGAGCTGATACCATTTCTTAAAATATCTCCTAGTGGGGATACGGCCATGCCCAAAGCGTGTGAACTTAAGCCTAAAAACTTTTGTATCTTTCGTTGCTCGCCCAGTTTATATCCCCCTAAATCCCCCTTAAGAAGGGGGACTTTGAGAGAATACTCTTGTTCCCCCCTTATCAAGGGGGGTTAGGGGGGATCTAGACTTCGAGACAAACAAGAGATACAGTCGGTTTGACATTAAGTTGACACTAAATGCCGTGTCCCTACCGATTTAACTGACTCCCGAAACGATCGCAAAACCCAGAACTGCGACAAACACAATCAAGGCATAAAATTGAGCGCGACCGCTCTCAAAGTATTTCAAACCTTCGCCGCTAACTAGAGTGATAAACCCTGTTAAGTTGACGACACCATCGACGACTCGCAAATCAACTTCCATGACTTGCCGCGCTAAACGGCGACTGCCTTTGACAAAGAGAAAATCGTTGATATCGTCGAGATACCACTTGTTCAGGGAGAACTCGTAAAGCGGTTTGATTTTTTGGGCGATCGCACTTGGGTCAATTTTACGGCTCAAATACATCAGAGAAGCCAAAGTAATGCCCAGCAAAGCAATACCTACAGAGCTTCCGCCCATGATTAGAAATTCCGTCAAATTGAACTCAGCAGCGTGTTCCAAAACTTCTTCGAGAGACTCGCCTGGAGCGCGAACAAACTGCTCGAAATAATTGGCAAACGGCGTACCCAGAAAACCGATAAACACAGAAGGTACTGCCAGCAACACTAACGGCAGAGCCATTGTCAGAGGAGATTCGTGAGGCAAATGATCGTGCTCATCGTGACTGTCGCCAGTTGATGCCAATTCCTTAACGTTCATCGCTCCCGGGCCAAAAACAACACCGGGTTGCAAGAGTTGCCGCTTGATGGCGCTGTTATTGCCCCGGAATTCGCCCTCAAAGGTGCTGAAATACATTCGGAACATATAAAACGCGGTCATCCCGGCCGTCAACCAGCTAACAGCCCACAGAGCGGGATTTGCTGCGAAGGCGCTGGCGAGGATTTCGTCTTTTGACCAAAAACCAGCAAACGGCGGAATTCCGCAGATTGCCAAATTTCCGATTAAAAAGCAAGAAGCGGTAATCGGCATATATTTCCGCAAGCCGCCCATGACTCGCATATCTTGAGCGAGTGCGGGGTTGTGGCCTACAACTGCTTCCATCCCGTGAATCACTGAACCTGAACACAGGAACAGCATTGCTTTGAAGTAAGCGTGAGTCATCAAGTGGAAAAGTCCGGCACTGTAAGCGCCGACGCCCATCGCCATCACCATGTAGCCGAGTTGGGAGATGGTGGAGTAGGCTAAGCCTTTTTTGATGTCATTTTGAGTAATCGCGATCGAAGCACCCATAAATGCCGTAAAACAGCCGGTGCAAGCGATCAAATTCATGACAGCCGGCAGCCCTTCAAACACCGGGTACATCCGAGCGATCAGGAATACGCCGGCGGCTACCATTGTCGCGGCGTGGATTAAGGCCGAAATCGGTGTCGGGCCTTCCATTGCGTCTGGCAGCCAGACGTGGAGGGGGAATTGAGCGGATTTGGCGGCTGGCCCCAAAAATATGAGGACGCCGAAGATTGTCGCCAGAGTCGCGCTGAGGGCGCCGGATTCGACTAAGGAGTGCAGGCGTTCGCCCATCACCTCAAATTCAAAGCTGCCGGTGGCCCAGTAAATGCCGAGGATGCCCAGCAGTAGGCCGAAGTCGCCGACGCGGTTGGTGACAAAAGCTTTTTGGCAAGCGTCAGCAGCGGGTTTGCGATCGTACCAAAATCCGACTAGCAGGTACGAACACATACCTACGAGTTCCCAGAAAATGTAAATCTGAACGATGTTCGGGCTGATTACCAGACCCAACATCGAGGCGCTGAAGATGCTCAGGTAGGCGTAAAAACGCACGTACCCGTCATCGTGAGCCATGTAGCCGTCGGTGTAAATCATCACCAAAAAGGCGACCGTAGTGACGATCGCCAGCATCACCGCCGTCAGCGGGTCGATGATATAGCCCATATTCAGCGAGAAGTCGCCAGCAGAAGCCCACTGAATAGTGCGGGTGTAGGGTGCGTGGCCCTGTAGTTGACTCCACAGCAATGCGAAGGATAGTACCATTGACCCTCCGAGTGCGGACACGATTAATATCGCATTCGCTTGTCGGAGTTTGTTGGTTGCCTGGTTAAAGGTGATTAAGCCGAGACCTACTAGCATTGCGCCTGCCAGTGGCAGGACAGGAATCAGCCAAGCATATTGATAAAGCAGTTCCATGACTGATAGGTAGTTTAAAGTTTCTACTAGATATTGCCAAAACTGTAAACAATTGTGACACACGCCTGCGCGACCCGGCATAAATACTTGTTGTAATTCTCAAGCGTTGTCGATCGACAACGCTTGAGACCTACTGCCTATTTTCCCGATCGAGCCGATCGATCTAGTTCGCCTTAAATCTATGCCCAAATATAGACTGACAAATCGAGCTTGGACGGAAAGAAATCAAGAAACCTGGTTTTTTAACCGATACCCTGGCGCTTCACACTATATTTTTGTAAAAAACACTGTTTCTGCGTTCAGGACTGCGACATTTGGCGCTCAGGTGGCCGATCGACAAATGAGGAATTGCTTCTGCTTTCTACCTAAAAGCCGAATAACTTGCAGCCGTTACCTGTTAACTGCTTCTAACTGCTTCTGGTTGCAGGCGTTGAGTTTGGGAAGAAAGTTGAGTGACCAGCATCCAGGAATCCAGAGTCCGCCGCAGTTCCTCGCGTCCTTGGTAGTCTTCCAATCGAAATCGAACTTTATCGCCCTCAAACAAAATCAGCGTGGGCAGACTTGTCAGCCGATAAGTGTGGGCTAACTTGAAACATTGATCAGCATTCACCCCTACGAGCTTGACTTTTTCTGCCCACTGTGCTTCAAAAGTCTTAAGCGTGGGGTCGATCGCGCGGCACAAACCGCACCAAGGAGCCGAAAAGTGAACTAAAACGGGGGTAGAGGCTTGAAACACCTCTTGTGCAAAAGTGCGTTCGCTAACCGACAACACCATGAGCCCTCAAAATTTAATAATTTTTTTCTATCCTAGGGATCATGCTACCAGTATATGTTCCTAGTGACACGCATCAAAAAAGGATGAATTTCCCACAGCAAACCAGTAAAAATGACTACACCTACGTAGGAAGGGCGCAGAAACTCAAGCAAATCAAGGGTTTGACGCTTTTGTAGGATTGCCAAAAAAGGCATGATTGAGGTTCGAGATTTGATGGTTTCAAAGGATTCTCCAAAACGAGCCTGAAGCCGCCTGTCGCCGTGCCACACTCCGAACAGGTGGTGAAGTACCAAACCGATGGAAGTGACAAGGGTAAAGCTAGTGCCAATCCACAGGGTGTGGGCCACGCACCAAATCACCTGTCCCACCATTTGCGGGTGACGGGTGATGCGAATGATGCCAGTTTCGTAGAGGTGAACTTGGGGCTTTTGGACGGCGGCAATTTCTAGGAGGTTGAAAGTTGCTGGGTACAAAAACAGAAAGGAAATTGCCGAAAGTATCCAAACTGTCGGTTTAACTCCGGGTAATCCCTGTACTTGCCAAAGCTGTACGCCGTCGTAGCGGTGGTTGAAAAAGTAGACAATCAGAATGACGGCTAGCGGCAAACTGACAAGGGCAAACAAAACGCGATAAAGTCTCGGCCCGATCAGCTTTTCACCTTTGGGTCGGAGTGCTGCTAAACCGCTGTGGGCGATCGCAAAAACCAGTAACAAGCCCAGAATAATTAAGTGGGAGTCGAGCGCCAAGTCGATCGTCATTGCAAATATTAAGAAAAGTTATTGATTCTCGGCCAATTTGTGTCACAAAGTATCTATGGGAGCATTCAGCGGTTATCAGTCATCAGTCATCAGTCATCAGTCATTAGTTACTCAATAGCAACTAAAGACCGCTGACAGAGGACGAGTACAACTGACTTTAAGGTTGCGTGTGTTGCAGCCAAATGACTGGCATCGAAGTCAACTCCGACTGTTGCACACCAAATCGAACCAGCTTGTCGATTGACCGCAGAGATTGACAGAAGACCCGCCCCTACACCTACTGACAATTTAGATATATGTCTGACCTTCCTTTCACTTTAGACCAGTTACGCATTCTCAAGGCGATCGCCTCTGAAGGAAGCTTCAAACGCGCTGCCGACAGCCTCTATGTATCCCAGCCAGCAGTTAGCTTGCAGGTGCAAAACTTAGAGAGACAGTTGGACGTGCCGTTGTTTGACCGGGGGGGGCGGCGGGCGCAACTGACCGAAGCCGGACACCTGCTGCTGAGTTACGGCGAGAAAATTTTATCGCTTTGCCAGGAAACTTGTCGAGCTCTGGAAGACTTGCAAAATCTCCAAGGGGGTACTTTGATCGTCGGCGCTTCTCAAACAACGGGAACCTATTTGCTGCCCCGGATGATTGGGATGTTTCGCCAAAAGTACCCGGATGTAGCGGTACAACTTCACGTTCATTCGACCCGCCGCACGGCGTGGAGTGTGGCCAACGGGCAAATCGATTTGGCAATTGTTGGCGGAGAGATTCCTACCGAACTTGTAGAAGCTTTAGAAATTGTTCCTTACGCTGAGGACGAACTGGCTCTGATTCTCCCTCCATCTCATCCGATGGTACAACAAGAAACTATCCAAAAAGAAGACCTTTACAAATTGCAGTTTATATCCCTCGATTCGCAGTCTACGATCCGCAAAGTAATCGATCAGGTACTGACTCGTTGCGGCATAGACACGCGCCGCTTGAAAATAGAGATGGAACTAAATTCGATCGAAGCCATTAAAAATGCCGTTCAGTCGGGGCTGGGAGCTGCTTTTGTCTCGGTTTCGGCGATCGAAAAAGAGTTACTCATGGGCGTCTTGCACAAATCTCAAATGGACGAAGTTTTAGTAACTCGCATTTTGTCGCTGATTTACAACCCCAACCGCTACCGGTCTAAAGCAGCAGAGGCTTTCAGCAATGAAATTTTGCCCCAGTTTGCTACTTATTCGACCATCCTGGAGAAGAAAGAGCCTCCGGCGCTCGATTTGGGATTCATAGAAATAGGAACTCCCAACTCGGCGGGAAGTTAATCTCTTAGGTCGCTGGCAGTTAGCAGTTCGCGGTTAGTTGAGAAATCGAAATCTGATTTAACAATCACTTTTTCTTCCCTCTTCCCTCTTCCTTTTTCCCTCTTCCTTCTTCCCTCTTCCCTCTTCTTAGCAAACCAAAATGGAAGTTTACTGCACCCGACCGGGCTGCCCGCGCCCTCAAAACTATTTTCCCGACCTCGATGACAGTTCGCTGCTGAAAACCGTGCAGCAAAAGTTTTGCACGACTTGCGGGATGCCCCTAATTTTGGGCGGGCGCTATTTGCCCGTCAGGTTGTTGGGTCAAGGGGGTTTTGGGGCGGCATTTTTGGCCAGAGACCGCTATACTCCGGCGATGCGGCAGTGCGTTGCTAAACTTTTGCAGCCGTCGGTAAGTCTGACTCCGCCCCAGCTAAAAATCGCTCAAACTCTGTTTGAACGGGAAGCGGCGGTGCTAGAAGAACTGGGAAACGAACATTCCCAAATTCCGAGTTTGCTGGCTTTTTTTGAGCTGACTGTTATGAGTTTGCAGCCGGGAAAAAACGATCAGTTTTTCTATCTGGTTCAAGAATTTATAGACGGTCAAAATTTGGAGGATGAACTAGCTGTTAAAGGCAAGTTTTCGGAGGCGAAAACGGTGGAGGTGCTGCGGGAAATTTTGAAGGTTCTCGATTTTGTACACTATCGCGGTTCGATTCACCGAGATATTAAACCTGCTAATATTATGCGGGGTAAAAACGGTCGGCTTTATTTATTAGATTTTGGGGCGGTTAAACAAGTAACACAAAGTGTGGGAAGTGTAAAAGCTTCGACTGGTATTTATTCTTTGGGTTACGCTCCGCCAGAACAGATGAGCGGGCAAGAAGTTTATCCGGCAACGGATTTGTATGCTTTGGCTGTGACTTGTATTACTTTGCTGAGTGGTTTGCAGCCGACGGAGCTTTTTGATAGTTATAGAAATGAGTGGAATTGGCAGTCGCGGGTGCAGGTAAGTTCGCGTTTGGCTCACGTTCTCGATCGAATGTTATTATCAGCTCCCAGCCAGCGTTTTCAATCTGCGAGGGAGGTGGAAGCAGCTCTGATGTCTGGCCCTCAACAACCTTCTCAACCACCTACAGTCGTGGTGGCACCGCCTCCGATACCTCTTCAACCGACTCTGCCTCCTCCTGTACGGGTTCCTGCAACACCTCCGGGAGGGCTGCAACCTTCGCAGAGAGCGACTTTTTCGATTTGGGAGGTTTTGTCGGGGGCGGCGTTTACGGGTTTTGAGGGAGGGGTGTTGGCGATCGCCCTGACGAGTTTGCTGCCCTCTCCTGGTTTGAGTATCGGATTGTTGGGGATGATTGTGGCGGGTTTGATTTACGGCCAGTACCGCAGGGCGATCGAACAAACTGAGATGTTGATTATTGGTGCAGGTACTGTGGCTTTGCTGTGGTTTTTCCCGGTTTTACAGACGGCGGCTGTTGCGATTTATCCGAATTCTCCGATCACTGGCGTGTTGTTTGTGGGGTGGTTGGGTGCTTTGGGTGCGATCGCTGGAACAGCTATTTTTCGATTGATATATAAGTTACTTTCAAACGTTTTTTAATGTAATAGTCATCTCCAGAAAAGCCTGTTTTGAACAGGCTTTCCGGCCTGTTCCACAATAATTATGGGAGATGTTTTATTTAAAATGCAGACTCAGAAGTCTATCTACTCTAATTGGGTGATTGCTTGGGGCCCAGAAGCCCGATCGCACCCTGGAACTTGGGAAACCTCCGGTTTTGCCATCATCGGAGCTGACCCCACCTTCAGCCCCAATCAGCGATTTGTGCTGGTAGGTGACTGCTGCTTCGATCGCACTCCAATGCTCAAACAACAGATTGACACAGATGGATTGACCGATTTGGCGATCGTCGCGCGGCTATGGGAGCAGTACGGTACTAAAACACTGAGCTTGCTGTCAGGACAATTTGCCCTTGCAGTGTGGGATAGAGACGAGCAAACCTTGTGTCTGGGGCGCGATCGCGTTGGAGCCAAAACCCTCTATTACACCCGTACAGGAACGACTCGCTGGATCGCGCCCCGACTGCGATCGCTCAATCCGTATCACGATCGAGAACTTGATTTAGTTGCTTTGCGCGACTACTTGTGTTGTGCCTTTGTACCCGGAGCACAAACGCTGTGGGAAGCGGTGCGAGAGTTGCGACCCGGTAGCTACCTGTACTTACCGGATATTGAGGCGCAGAGATACTGGCAGCCACAGGAGCAAATTACTAACGCCGATCGCCCTTTGGAATGGCATAGTCAACAAGTGCGATCGCTTTTGGAACAACTGGTGCAGGAAGCGCTACCAGCGGGCGAACCAGTCGCAGCATACCTTTCGGGCGGGATTGACTCAAGTTGCGTCACGGCGATCGCCACAAGGCTGCATGATCGTCCGGTACACACTTTTTCGATGCACTTTGGCGCTCAATATCCCAGCGAGATTGAATTTGCCAACATCGTTGCGGCACATTGTGGCACTGAGCACCACATTTTGGAAGTTTCGCCGCAGCAAATTTGGGAGTTGCTGCCGGAAACGCTGGCGGCGATGGATGATCCGGTGGGGGAAGGCTTGACGGTTCCCAATTTGCTGTTGGGGCGATCGGCAAAACAATTCGCAGATGTGGTACTGAATGGCGAAGGCGGCGATCCGTGCTTTGGCGGGCCGAAAAATAAGCCGATGCTGCTGAATAGTTTGTACGGTTCGATTCAGGGTAAACCAGATCCGATCGCAGCTTACTTGACTTCGTTTCAAAAATGCTATGTGGATTTGCCACGTTTGCTGAAGCCGGAGGTTTGGGAAAAGGTGAAGAATGCGCCTTCCGTCTTTGCTGAGGAATTGCAACAGACAGAAACGACGTTTTTGAATCGGCTGATGCGGCTCAACATTGAGTTTAAAGGAGCCGATTACATTTTGACCAAGGTGAATAATCTCACGGCTGCGGCGCGACTAAAAGCTCGATCGCCTTTGTTTGATTCGCGGATGGTGGCACTGAGTTTGCAAATTCCCCCAGAATATAAGCTTTCGGGCGCGCAGGAAAAAGCGGTTCTCAAGGCTGCTGTGGCGGATTTGCTGCCCGATGTCATTGTCAACCGTCCGAAAAGCGGGATGGTGATGTCGATGCAGCAGTGGTTTTTGAGGGATTGGCAGCGGCAAGCGCGATCGTTGTTGCTGAATCGTCATGCGGCGATCGCGCCTTACCTCGATCGAACACTAATCCGCGAGTGGCTAAACTATCGTGGGGAAGTTTTTCCCCGCTATGGGCTGAAGTTGTGGCTGCTGGTGACGCTGGAAATTTGGTTACAAGTAAATCGCCGTTAGTTACCCCCAATTAGGGTACGGGGCCGTGCCTTTCGTCGTGTCAACTTCAGCAGTTGACCTTCAAATTTATCGATCGACAGTGGCATTTTCCCGATGCGGTTTTTGCTCTTGTTTATAGAACCGAATTAAACCGCAGAGGGCGCAGAGGATACAGAGAAACGGAAGAGACAGATGAATCATTCCGATGCCAACGGATTTGATATACAGTGTATTTCATAAACCTGGAATACGCTGTATATAGCCATCCTAAATAATTTGTCAATTTCTTGCTCCCTCCCCGCGGGTTCGGGGAGGGTTGGGGTGGGGTAAAAAGTTTACGACTCCTGCAAGAATTGCTTTAGCTCTCCTGCGATGATTATGGGATGTTTGGTTTCAGGCTTTTTAAATTCGCCAACAGTCTATTGAAATAGCCCGCGATTCTTCAACCCGCAAATTTAACCATCCGCATTTTTAACCCCCAATTTCAAGCACTATTTTACCGGTTACTGAGCCTGTTTCTAACAGTTCGTGAGCAGCTTGCGCTTCTTCGAGAGGGAAAGTTTTGCTGACGTGAATTTTTAGCAAGTTGCGATCGCACAAACGAGCACACTTCTGCAAAATATGAGCCTGCTGTTCCTGTTCCTCCACCAAACCTTCTAGCATCGGTGTCAACATTAATTCCAGACTAATTCGCAGATTCCGCATTCTCGCTGTTTTCAAATTGCCCAAAGCTGGATCGGGTTCCAAAATTGTTACTAAATCTCCATAAATTTTCACAGCCGGAATAGTTTGGTAAAAAGTTTCTCCCCCGACTGTATCGAAAGCCAAATCAACTCCTTGTCCTTGAGTCCAAGTCAAAACCTCATCGACAACATTGGTATTTTTGTATAAAATAACTGAATCTGCACCTAGGTGCTTGACAAGATTGGCTTTTTCCTGAGAACTAACAGTCGTGCAAACCTCTGCACCCTGCAACTTCGCCAACTGTACCGCGACGTGGCCGACACCGCCGGCACCAGCTTGAACCAGGACTTTTTGACCGGCTTGCAAGCGCCCTCGATCGTACAGCGATTCCCAAGCTGTAATTAAAACTAACGGTGCCGCCGCCGCCTCAGCAAAACTTAAAGCAGCAGGCTTGAGGGCGAGAAAGCGTTCGTCTACTACGGCAAACTCAGCATAAGTACCCCTCGATCCGCCCAAACCGCCATTGCAGAAAAAAACCTCGTCTCCTACTTGGAAACTTTGCACACCAACACCGACAGCCTCTACGACTCCAGCACCGTCGCACCCCAAAACGTGAGGAGCTTTATCGGGGTAAAAAGTGCCGCGCGATCGCAACTTAGTATCTATCGGATTGATACCCGCCGCTCGCAATCGCACCAAAACTTCAGTTTCTGTTTGTATAGTAGGAGCGGGGATATCTTGCAGTTTCAATACGGACGGGCTTCCGGGGGTTTGAAAAACAATCGCTTTCATCATGGGTGTTACACTAGATCAGATAATCCCTAAACTTTATTGTATATTGCTTAGCAAATCAACAAAAAACTTTTCGTTTATCCAAAATTTATGATTGTTGTTGAAAGGCATTATATAGATAGTCAGCATCCGTTTTATAAAGAGTTTGATGACTTATCATTTCTGTTAAAAATTTTCTACTATCATGGTAAATATTTATGATAAAACACTTTTTTACTTCGCGATATCAAGTTGGTAGCACTAGAATTATCAGACAGTTATTTGCCATCTTAAAACCTAGAGACATATCTCAATCATTCACGGCTAAAATTAGAAATCACGGTCTTAAACAAGTTGTTCACGATTGGGAGGATTGCCAAAATTCAAGAATAGCTTATGACTTAGATATACCTCGATTTTCATTCCTACCCAGCATTTCCCAATACCAACATAAAATCTGTACACGTAACTTGTTAAGTTCTGATAACCAATCCATAGAAAAAAAGGGGATAAACCCCAATCAGGGACTACTTCATTTATCTCAAAGTGACATAATAATTTCTACAAAGTCCCAAGATGTCATAAAGGTAAGGGTAGTTCCTGCAACAGCGCCCTACTTTTTTGAGGTTGCTAATCAAAAGCCTGTAACGTTGATGGATTTAAATTACCACCTCAGAGCAGGTATAGATTTAGGGATTGATCACTTCGTCGCTTTGGCATCTAATAAGCCAACATTTACTCCAACTATTTATGATAAAAAACATCTCAAATTAATTACTCAAGGTTTCAATCAGCCCAGAGCATTTTTACTGTCGAAAATAGATCGGGAAAAATATACCAAGCGTCAAATCCAGCAAATCACATTTAATCGAAACAAGCCCTTAGAAAAATACCTTAACCAGACCAGCAGCTTGATTGTCAAGCGGTTGGAGTATGAGAAAATAATCCAGTTAATTATTGGCACAAAGGTTAGGAATAAGCCGAATATAAAATTACAAAAAAAGCATCATATTTTTGGCGTAATTCCTCATACACAGCCCATAAAATTTATTACTTGCAAAACTGAGTTACTCGGTATCAAGGTAATAGTTACACAAGCACATTATACAAATAAGTGCAGATTTGGGGATTTAGAGCCTGTCGGTAAGAAAGAGTCTTACCAGGGTAAGATCGGTAAACGCGAGTGGTTTCGGACTTGGAATGAAAGTCGAATTAATTCTGATGTGAATGCATCGTTAAATATAATTAGAAAAGTAAACGTAAACTCACCCCCTTAGAGGAGTGCCACAATCGTATATATGTGTTTACAATTTCACCTGTACGGGTTCAGCCTGTACGAAAAAAACCACAAAAAGTTCGGTAATGTCAAGTATTGCCAGGTTTTTTGTGAACTGTTAACTCTCTTGTCGCCTTCACGGCGATCAGACCTTGTATTCGTTACCCATCCGTGACGATACTTAGTTATTTTTAAATAGATTGGCTTCAGATAACTACAACAATTGTCGAGCGGTGCTAATCGATGTTCGATCTAGATTTATTTTTTTACTTTGAGATTCTTGCATATCTTCTGGGATTATTGGCGACTTTAGCCGTGGTGTCCGCGATTTATCTCAAGTGGCACCGAAGGCCTTCCAGTCTACCGCTAGCCAAAGAGCAACGGCAGTTGGCAGACTTAAAACCGGACGATTTATCTGCAGGATTGAAAATGCGAAAAAACTTTTTGATTTTCCCGAACTCAAATCGGTGGCCGGCAACTGACAGCTTCTTGGGTAAAGTTTTAGGTATGGGCCGCGCTGTATTCTTGGCTAAGCAACAGCGCCTAACTGTGAATTCTTCGCCTCTTTTGGGGCCTGGAACTAGCAAAACCCTAAGTCTGAGCATTTCGGGTTCGATGGGAGACAATCCCGATCGCCCGAATGCCGAGAATCCTCCCAAAGTTAATGCTTTCGCCCAATTAGAGGAAGATTTGCTGGGCGAAATCCTAGCAGGTACTGATTCGCCGGGGGGAGCAGAATTCTTTGATGCCTTAGTTTGCCACTTAGCCTCAGCACTGGGAGTTCGCACCGCCGTCGCTGCCAAATCGATTAAGTCGAAGTCACGCACCGATGCTGCTGCCGATAGATTGCAAGTTATTAGTTTTTGGAGCGACGGACAGCAGCAGCCAAACTTTGAGTGCGACACCGCCAATACTCCCGAAGCGCAGGTGCTGGAGGGGGGAATGTATTCCTGTCCCGACTACCTCTGGGAAACTTTTCCAGAAGACCGCAGACCGGTAGTAACAGGTGCGCGCAGTTTCCTGGGAGTCTTGCTGAAAAACTCTTACGGCGAACCTTTAGGCATTATCTGTATTTTCCACGATCGCCCCCTGGTGGAAGCACATCTTGCCAAATTCCGATTAATTCTCAGCATCTTTGCCGGACGGGCGGCCGCCGAATTAGAGCGGCAGCGCCTAGAAGCAGCACTGTCCACTGTAGAAGCGAAATACTGCGCCCTGGTAGAACAAATGCCGGCTGTCACCTACATTTCTCCCCTCAACCGCACGGCTGCCAAACTTTACATCAGCCCGCAAATCGAGACTTTTCTAGGTTATTCTGTAGCTGAATGGAGAGCCGATCCCGACCTGTGGCTGAAACTCGTTCACCCAGAAGACCGTGACCGCGTGTTAGTTGAAAACGCTACACAGAAATTCACCGATGGAGAAGATATCTTCTGCGAGGGGTCGCTGGTTTCAGAATACCGCGCGATCGCCCGCAACGGTCGAGTAGTCTGGTTCCGCGATCAAGCTACCGCAGTTCGCGATGAAGCAAGCAAATCTGTCATCCTTCAAGGCGCAATGTTTGACATCACAGAGACTAAAGTAGCTGCCAGCGCACTGCTAGAAAGCGAATACCGCTATTACACCTTGGCAAAAATACTGCCGGTCGGGATTTTCCGCGCCGACGCTGCTGGAGATTGCTTGTACGTCAATGAGCGATTTTTGGAGATGGCGGGACTGACTGCACCAAAGGCACTAGGCGAAGGTTGGGCGCAAAGTTTGCATCCCGAAGACCGCGAGCGTGTTTTGAGCCAGTGGTATCGCGCTGTCATAGACAAGTTGCCCTGTAAGTTAGAGTACCGTTTTTGCAACGGTGACTTCACAACCTGGGTATTTTGGCAAGCAGTGCCAGAAATGACGAAAAGCGGGGAAGTTCTAGGCTATCTCGGCACGTTGACCGATATCACCGATCGCAAGCAGGCAGAATTCGCGCTACAACAGGCGGAAGAGAAATACCGCAGTATCTTTGAAAATGCGATCGAAGGCATTTTCCAGATAACGCCTGACGGGCGCTACCTCAGCGCTAACCCTGCTTTGGCGAGAATTTACGGCTACTCCTCGGCTGCCGAATTGATCGCGAACATACGCAACATCGACCGCCAACTTTACCTCGATCCCAACCGCCGCGTCGAGTTTTTGCGTGCGATCGAAAAACAAGGTTTTGTGTCTGAGTTCGAGTCTCAAGTTTACCGTGCTGACGGCACTACTATCTGGGTTTCCGAGAACGGCCGGGCAGTTCGCGACCCTAACGGAAATTTACTTTACTACGAAGGTACTGTCGAAGATATTACCCTCCGCAAAATAGCAGAAGATAAGTTGGTACACGATGCTTTGCACGATATGCTAACCGGTTTGCCCAACCGATCTTTATTTATGGATCGCTTGGGGCACGCGATCAATCTTTCAAAACGCCGCCCCGAAATTTTGTTTGCGGTGCTGTTTATCGATCTTGATCGCTTTAAGGTTGTTAACGACAGTTTGGGGCATTTAGTGGGCGATCGGTTGCTAATCGCGATCGCGCAGCGCCTGGGAATCTGTTTGCGCGCTGGAGATACCGTTGCGCGTCTTGGCGGCGACGAATTCGCTATTTTGCTGGAAAATATCAAAAGCACCGAGGATGCGATCCAGATTGCCGAACGAGTGCAAGCGGAACTGGCAGAGCCTTTTTACCTTAACGAATATCAAGTTTTTACCAGTGCTAGCATTGGGATTGTTTGTTCTGGTTTGCCTCGGTATTCAAGGGAAACCAGCAAACTGTCGAGTCCCGAAAATCTGGGAAATATCGATCGGGAAACTTCTTTGTCTTGCTTATCTTCCGACTCTCCTGTTCCCAATGTCCCGTTCCCAATGTTGTACGATCGACCTGAAGAACTGCTCCGAGATGCAGATGCTGCCATGTATCATGCTAAGGGATTGGGCAAAGCTCGCCACGAAGTTTTTGACTTAAGTATGCACACTCGCGCCGTCGCCCTTTTGCAACTGGAAAACGACCTGCGACGCGCTTTAGACTCCCAGGAATTTCAGCTTTACTATCAGCCTATCGTCTCTCTAGTTACTGGTAGAATCAGCGGTTTTGAAGCGCTGATGCGGTGGTATCACCCGCAGCGGGGTGTCGTATCTCCCGGCGAGTTTATTTTAGTAGCTGAAGAAACTAGATTGATTATACCTATGGGCTGGTGGATGATGCGATCGGCTTGTCATCAGATCCACGAGTGGCACCAAAAATTCCCAGCTAATCCGCCGTTGACTGTCAGCGTCAACCTTTCTAACCAACAATTTAAACAACCGGATTTAATTGATCGCATTCGCGATATTTTACAAGAAACTCAGCTTGACCCCCGCACTTTAAAGGTAGAAATTACTGAAGGCGTCATCATGGAGAATGCTGAATCAGCAGTGGCTATCCTCGCGGAATTGAAAAATTTAGAAATTCAATTATATATTGACGATTTCGGCACTGGCTATTCTTCTTTGAGCCGCCTACACACCTTTCCAACTGATGCTTTAAAAATCGATCGAGCTTTTGTCAGCCGCATGACTGAAGATGAAGGAAACGAAGCGATTGTACAGACTATTTTAATTTTAGCCAGTCATTTAGGTATGGATGTAATTGCTGAAGGAATCGAAACCAGCGAACAGCTTAATTTACTTAGAGCTCTGCAATGCGAATACGGACAAGGATACTTTTTCTCAAAGCCGATAGACAGCATCGCAGCCACACTTTTGATAGCAAGTCAACCTAAATGGTAATTTGACTGTTGGCTGTTGACTGTTGGCTGTTGACTGTTGACTGTTGACTGTTAACCTTTGGCTTTTTGTTTTAGTGAGTTAAGATAAGCATTAAGTTTTGGTGAAAGTTCATTTAATAAGGGATGCAGGCGATCGCTCTGTTCTTGGGTTAAAAGATTTCGAGCGTAGGCAAGTCTTAACCAGTGTCTTGTTTCGTTTAAGGAGCCTCTGGCAATTTTAACAAAACGCTGATTATCTTGGCAGCTATAGCGTCCATGTCCTTCTACAATATTAGCACCAACACTATCAGCAGATCGCACTATTTGTTTGCCCATCGTATCCTTCGTAAACTCGTCCCATTTTTTAACAATAAACCATATTTCGTTTGATATTTTTTCAGCTAATTGATAAACTTGTAGCTGTTGAAAGCTTTCCATATTAGCTCCTTTAACATAGTTGATGGCAAACCGTCAACTGCCAACAGTCAACAGTCAACCGTCAACAGTCAACCGTCAACAGTCAACCGTCAACCGTCAACCGTCAACTTCCTTAAACTTTCGCTTCCAAAGACTTGAGAAACTCAGTATTTACCCCCGACTCGCGCGTCAGGGCAATTTTCCCAGTACGAGCAATTTCCTTAATCCCAAATCTATTCAGAACCTGGACGATCGCCACCATTTTACCGGGATCTCCCACAACTTCCAATGTCAGCGTATCATCACCAATATCCACCACTCGCGCTCTAAAAATTTGAGCTAACTCAATGATCTCCGATCGCGCCCCGCTAGCAGCATTAACTTTCAGCAACATCAACTCCCGTTCCACACAGGGAATTTCCGTTATATCCTGAACTTTAAGCACGTTAATCAACTTGTACAGTTGCTTTGTCAACTGTTCGATAATTTGGTCATCTCCGGGTACAACCATCGTAATCCGAGACACTCCCCCTTGTTCCGCCGGGCCAACGGCCAGACTTTCAATATTAAAACCCCTACGGGCAAATAAACCAGCAATTCGAGTGAGGACACCCGCTTCATCTTCAACTAAAACCGAAAGAGTGTGTTTCATTTCTCCAAAAAGACGCATTTCGTGCAATTCTACTTTCGCTAATTCACCTTTTAGCAGAAGTGCACGCCCATTGAACCTGCCTTAGACATTTTATCGCGAGTTATTGGCCGTTCATCTGCAGGAAAAAACAATATCATTAAGCTGTCGGGGCCAGAGTCACCTCCGATCGACAATATCACTCATAGATCGGCGTAAATCCGCCCCCTCCCGCTTATTGTTGTCGATCGCACGCACATGATCTAAGTAATTGTGTGTACGAACCTACACAATTACTTGATCGAATAAAAAGTTTTCACGTCGGTTGGCCCAGTAGGACTGAAATTTTGAGACCCAATGGGTCTCAAAATTCCTTCACAGAAAAACCCGGTGTTGCAGAGATGGCATCTGGCGGCGGACTTGTTCTAGTCGATCGGGATTAATTTCTGCAATTGCCACACCCGGTTCGTCTCCAGCATCCGCCAAAACCACACCCCAAGGGTCTACAATCATCGCGTGACCGTGAGTTTGACGGCGACCGTAGTGACGGCCAGTTTGTGCGGGGGCAATCATATAACAAGTATTCTCGATCGCCCTAGCTTGCAACAAAACCTTCCAGTGATCCTTGCCAGTGTAAGCAGTAAACGCCGCCGGCACGAACAAAATATCAGCCCCCTTGTACGACAAATGCCTGTACACTTCCGGGAACCGCACGTCATAGCACACCGAAAGTCCCAGCGTCCCCAACTCCGGCGACACATAAACCGGCGGCAAATCTTCACCAGCTTTCACAGTGTTCGATTCCCTGTAAGTAATACCGTCTGGCACATTCACATCGAACAAATGTACTTTTCTGTACCTTGCCACTTCAGTGCCGTTTGGGTCTACCAGCAAACAAGTATTGTATACCTTCCCTCCCTCCGTCGGCACTGGAAATCCGCCGCCCAGAATCGTTACCTGGAATCGCTGGGCCATCGTTTTGAGGAATTTTTCGCTTTGGATGCCGATCGCCTCTGAAGAAGCAATCTTTTCCTCCTCTTCTCCCATAAACGAGAAATTTTCTGGTAAGGAAACTAACTCCGCACCCCGACGCACTGCCAGGTCGATTAATTCCTCTGCCTGAACCAAATTTTTTTGCAGGTCAGGCAAGCTAGTCATTTGAATTGCTGCGGCGAGATAAGACTTCATCGATTCACAATATTAGTCATTAGTCATTAATCATTAATCATTAGCCATTAGTCATTAGTCATTGGGAACTAATTTGATAACTAAATAGTTTAGATCCTTGGTTTTCACCCATTTAGGCGCTGGTTTTGTACTCAATGCTCCAGTTTGAGAGTTTTGATATTTGAGCTTTGAAATAACTTGATAAATCACCGCTCCAACTTCAAAACTCTCAACTTTTTTTTCTAGGTTTAGGAACCTAAATCCACTGATTTTTTATGGCATCGGATGGAAAAGCAAGTCTGGGAAAAAACGGTTGAATTCAATTAAAATTCCCGCCGTTATCACCATCCAAGCTGCTGCCAATACTGGTGCGGTCGAAAGATACTTCAGAAAGTATTGCATGAATA
The DNA here is from genome assembly GCF_036701335.1 of Microcoleus sp. Pol12B5. Taxonomy (NCBI): domain Bacteria; kingdom Bacillati; phylum Cyanobacteriota; class Cyanophyceae; order Oscillatoriales; family Microcoleaceae; genus Microcoleus; species Microcoleus sp. Pol12B5. Next base: position 29,043 of record NZ_JAUBQQ010000002.1, read on the forward strand.
CTGCTCCTCAAAAGTCGAGACAACTTAAATTATGCGAACCGATTTTAGATTAAGGATTTTAGGCTGGGAATTTGTAAACCAACTAAAATCTAAAATCTAAAATCCCAAATTGCTAGCGCGGCGAAACAGTAATTTCGTCGTCCTTCGCAAACATTTCACCAGTGGTGATTTCTTTGAGAGCTGCTAGAGGCCACAAAAAGCCACTCAGCATCAATGGGACTGCCTTTGGAACATCGATAATAATCTCTTTTTCCTCAGGAGAGCCAGATTTTTTGGCTGCTTGCAGATAAGAACGGCCTACCCAACCAATCCAACCAGCAATATACAAGAACAGCACGCTGGGAATCAAAAAGTCTCCGGCTTTGCTCAAATTGCCGTCTACGATTAAGTGCGGGTATCCTTCCGGGCCGCACATAGCTTGAGAATAGCGATCGAATCTTGCTTTGGCAGATGCGGGGTCGCCATTCGTAGAACGGGCATTTTTAGCCAGTTCCTTGAATTCGGGAGAGTCCTTGCACGGCACTAAATTGTAAGCCGAAGCAACTGGAGCAAAACTGATCCAGACACTCAACACTAAAATTGCAGCAAACAATCGTCGCATGGAATTGTTTCCTTTTGTTACAAAACAATAAGTTTTTGTACAAGCATTTCAACTTGCCGATCTGGAATCCAGATTACCGTGTTTGTTGACAGTGTAAAGTATCCATCATTGATGCGGCAAATCCCAATAGAATGAGGGATTAGCGTTTTCATAGGTCAATGCTGAGCTAGCAATACCGTGAGGATATTCCTTCTTTGCATCCGATGATGGTCTTACCTGTCGATCGGGCAAAAATCCCTTAACAATAACCTGAGTACAGGTAGAGCGGGGGACTTGCGCCGAATTAGTTAAGCTAGCAATAACTAACCTATCAAATAAAATTACCAGTTAATGGCAACCATTTTCGCAATCGAAACAAGTTGTGACGAAACAGCAGCAGCGATTGTTAAGAATCGTCAAGTTTGCAGCAATGTTGTAGCATCACAAATTAAAATCCACGAGCAGTTTGGCGGGGTAGTGCCGGAAGTGGCTTCGCGGAGTCACCTAGAAATGCTCAATCAGGTAATTGCCCAGTGTCTCGGTGAAGCAAACCTGAGTTGGTCAGAAATTGACGGCATTGCAGCGACTTGTGCCCCCGGTTTAGTAGGTGCATTGTTAGTCGGGCTGACAGCGGCGAAAAGCTTGGCAATAGTCCATCAAAAACCTTTTTTAGGCGTCCACCACCTCGAAGGGCACATCTACGCTTCTTACCTTACCGAACCCGACTTGCAGCCACCGTTTTTGTGTTTGTTAGTTTCCGGGGGACATACTAGCTTTATTTATGTCAAAGATTGCGGTGTTTATGAAACAGTAGGACACACACGCGACGACGCCGCTGGCGAAGCTTTTGATAAAGTTGCGAGACTGTTGCAGCTAGGATATCCCGGCGGGCCGCTGATTGACAAATTGGCCGCCCTTGGCAATCCCCAAGCATACCCTCTACCAGAAGGCAGAATTTCCTTGCCTGGTGGTGGCTACCATCCTTACGACAGTAGTTTTAGTGGCTTGAAAACTGCTGTTTTGCAATTAGTACAGAAACTCAAGAAACAAAATAACAATGTGGGTGCCGAAGACCTCTTGCCTGCCTCTACAATTAATGATATTGCGGCCAGCTTTCAGGAAACAGTAGCTAAGGGTTTAACAAAAAGAGCGATCGACTGTGCCGTAAATTTCGGGCTTACCACTATTGTAGTCGGCGGCGGAGTTGCAGCAAACAGCGGACTGCGAAAACACTTACAAGCCGCAGCAGGAAAACACAACTTGCGAGTATTGTTTCCGCCATTAAAATATTGTACAGACAACGCAGCAATGATTGGCTGTGCGGCGGCAGAACACTTGCAGCGAGGACACACATCGCCACTGACTTTGGGAGCAAATTCAAGAATGGGTGTCAGCGATATTATGGAACTGTACAAGAGTCATTAGTCATTAGTTAATTAGTCATTAGTCAACAGTCAACAGTCCACCAAACGATGAAAATCCGAGACGCAGAAGAAAGCGATTTGCCAGCAATTGTCCAAATATATAACGCAGCAATACCAGGCAGAATGGCCACAGCAGATTTAAAACCAGTCTCAGTCGAAAGCCGCCTTCCGTGGTACAGAGAACACTCCCCCAATTCCTGGCCGATTTGGGTAATGGAATCAGAACAAAATATTGTTGGCTGGCTGAGTTTTCAGATTTTCTACGGACGCGCTGCCTATCAGCATACAGCAGAAGTTAGCATCTACGTTGCACCCGATCGCCAACGCTGCGGAATCGGACAAAATTTATTGCAATCGGCAATTGTGCGGAGTCCAGAATTGAAGCTTAAAACTCTCATAGGAATTATTTTTGCTCACAATCAGCCGAGTGTAAAATTGTTTGAGAAATTTGGCTTTCAGCGGTGGGGATATCTGCCACAAGTTGCGGAACTTGACGGCTTTGAAAGAGATGTCGTAATTCTGGGTTTGCGTTGTTAGCTGTAGGGAAACGGCAATGCCCATTGGTGTCAACTTAAGGTCAAACGTAATACCGGTCTGCTGTTTGACGATTAGGCCTCGATCCCCCCTAGCCCCCCTTAAGAAGGGGGGGACAGGAAGCGCTCAAAGTCCCCCTTTTTAAGGGGGATTTAGGGGGATCGAGACTACGGTAGAAGCGAGATTTTCCAGGCTCTGATGTTTGCTCAATCTGCTAAAATTGTAATTTCATCCAAAGATGCGATCGCCACATCCGCATTTTCCAAATGACTAACCTGGGCCTTTCCCCAACAAATCCCGATACAGCCAGCCGCGCCCGCATTTTTACCCATCTGAATATCGCCTGCTGAATCTCCTACCATTAAAGTTGCTGCGGGATTTACTCCGAGTTTCTCACAAGCTTGCAAAAACAATTTCGGATCGGGTTTGTGAACCGTTGAATCCACTCCCATTTCTAACTGAATCCACTCGGCCAATGCGTGGTGTTTCACAAACTTCTGCACAACCTCCGTCGTAGCCGCCGAAAGAATTCCCAGTTTTAAACCCGCTTCCGAAAGATATTTCAGCACTTCCAAACTGCCGACAAATAGAGGAGAAACAGCACTATTTTTAAACATTTCGTCAGCTTCGTCAAAAGCGCGGCGCGCAATAGTTAAAGATTCCAGCCATCCTCTGCCGGTTTCGGCGATGTATCCCGCCGCCACAATCTCATTTTCCCTACGACTACCGACTGCCAGTAAGCCCGTGGGGTCAATGCTGCCGCCTTCGATACCAAAAGCCATTTGTAAAGGCTCTCCAACCCCCGGAATTTGAGCGTCTGCGAGGCGCGCTCGCTTAATTCCCAACAATCTCAAAAATTCTTGAGAATCCTCTAGAGTGCCGTCTTTGTCAAAGATTACGGCTTGGATATTCGAGAAGGTAATGCCCCGACATTTAATAGTTACCAAGAATCTGAACTCCGTAATTTTTATAGTTTTTTCTATTTTCCCATATTGCGCTATTTTTGGCAATTCTTAATTGCCCAGGATCGTTGTGTTCCTAGAAAATCATGTCCAACATTAGACATCTCCAATAACCATTGTGGAACAGGCATCTTGCCTGTTCAAAACAGGCTTTTATGGAGCTAACTCTTGTTGTATTCCTACAAAACTAGGACACAACATTGTTGTGTCCATACAATCAATAAATTAAAATCGTCCTACTAAATTAGCCACCATTAATCCTAGTACAACCGGCTGGATTGGCTTAACCATATGCCTTTGAAAACCAGCTTCGATCGCCCTTTCGCGTTCTTTATCGCCCGCATAGGCAGTCAGCGCCGCGGCGGGGATTTCTCCTCCGGCTTCCGCAGCAAGAGCTCGCACTTCTCGAATTAAGAAATACCCATCTTCCTCTGGCATTCCGATATCGGAGATTAGCAAATCATATCTGCCCGGATTTTCAGTCAAAGCAGCGATCGCACTTCTGGCAGATCCAACTGCCAAAACCTCCGCCCCGTAGCCTTCAAGCACAAATTGTAAGAAGTCGCGCGTATCGATCTGATCGTCTACGGCTAAGATGTGCAAGCCTTCTAGAGAGGGGACGCGATCGCTAGAGGCGTTTAAAGACCCTACCAAAGCAGTTGACTTTAAATTGATCGCCGATGTCAACTCTGGCGGTAGGGATCGCAACGGCAATCTCACAGTCATTGTAGTTCCTTGTTCCTCACCCGGGCTTTCGGCTTGCACAGTTCCCCCGTGCAATTCAACCAGGTGACGCACGATAGATAAACCCAATCCCAGCCCTTGATTTGCCTTAACGCTGCTGGAATCGCCTTGATGGAAACGATCGAAAATATACGGCAAAAATTCTGCCTCAATGCCTTTTCCCGTATCGCTGACTCGAAGTTGAGCATGATTCTCGATCGTCGATAGCAGGATTTCTACTCGTCCCCCCGCCGGAGTAAACTTAATCGAATTAGACAGAAGATTCCACACAACTTGCTGCAAGCGATTGATATCCCCTAAAACAGTCGTAGAAATCAACTGCGAAACAATTTGAATGTTTTTTGCTTCGGCTGATAATTGAACGCCCTCCAGCGCCGCTTGCACCACTAACCGCAGATCGATCGGACAAATGCACAGTTGAAGCTTGCCACTCGTAATCCGGGAAATATCCAGGATATCTTCGATTAACTGAGATTGCGCCCTCGCGCTGCGCTCGATCACCTCTAGAGCCTTATTAACGGCTGCTTCCTTCAGTTTCCCGGAACGCAGAATTTGTGCCCAGCCCAGGATCGGAGTCAAAGGATTGCGTAATTCGTGGGAGAGATTCGCCAGAAATTCATCTTTACTACGGTTGGCTGTTTCTGCCTGGTGGCGGGCAAACTGTTCCTGCAGTAATAACTGCGATCGTACTGTCTCCAACTGCTTGCGCTCCGTGATATCCTCGATCGACAACAGAATCATTAAAGCTTGACCTTCTCTTTGAAGTTTACAAGCATTCAGCAGCATGGTTTTGGGCCCGATATTATCAAACAGGTGATCCAACTCAAAGTTTTCAAGCTGAACATCACTAACCAGAATATCTTCCAGAATCCATCGCACTTGGGGGATATTCCACTGCCCGTTCCCTAGCTCAAGCAGCGAAGATTTTGCAGTTTCTGACGGTGAAACCTGAAACATTTCATAGAACGAGCGATTTGCTTTATTCACTCGGAAATCAGCATCTAGGACGACTAAAGGCGTTTGCACAGTTTCCACAATGGTTTCAGCATAATTTCGGGCCTCCTCCAAGGTTCTGGCACTGCGTTTAAGAGCATCAATATCGAGCAAAACCATTACCACACCGTCAATCTGGTTTTCCGTTGTCCGGTAAGGACGAATGCGGAGGTTGTACCAATATCCCGATAAAGTTTGAACTTCTTGTTCTTTCGTCTGGAGAGTATCAATCACCTCCAAAATCATCTGTTCCAAGTCAGGAACGTTCAGAGTTGAGCGGATGTCGCTAAAAGGTCGTCCAACATCTGTGGGAATCACACTAAAAATTTGCTGGGCCGTTGGCGTAAAGCGTCGAATCTGTAAATCGTTTGTCAGCATTAAGATAGGGATATTGATACTGGAAAGCAAATTTATCAGATCGTTATTGACCAAGCTTTGTTCAATATTTCGGCTGCGAAGTTCATCATTAGTGGTAGTGAGTTCCTCGTTAGTGGCTTGAATCTCTTCTTTGGCAGTTTCTAACTCCTCATTGGTGCTTTGCAACTCCTCGTTGCTCGATAGGATTTCTTCGTTCGCAACTTTGAGGTCTTGGTTGAGACTTTCCTGATCCTGGATCACCGCTTGCAGTTGGGCTTGAGCAGCAGTTTTTTCTTGGTTAGCGGCTGCAAGTTGCTGCCTCAGCAGCTCAATTTCAGGATATAGATCCGCTTGATCTAAGCTTTCAGAAGTGAGGATGCTGAGGTTAAGCACCGTGGGTGAAACCTCTTCAAATAGCACCAAAAAGTAGCGTCCTTCGACGGCCTGTGGCTGGAAGGGAATCACCTCAAAATTTACGATACTCGATCGTCCGCCCGATTCAAGCAATACCCTTTCTTTCCTAATGGTTACGTTCTGCGTTTGTGCCTGATAAATCGCGGTGCGAAGCTCAACCAGCAAGCCTGCCCTTGCCATTGCCAGCAAGTTTAAGTCGGGCGTTCCGGCTACCACTCTCAAGTAAGGATCGATGTCTCCCCGCACTTGCAAGATTTTCATCTGCTCGTTGACAACCACACTGGCTGGGGCATATCGATTTAAAATCAGTTGGTCAGTTTCTTGTTGTAAATCAAAGCTATTCGTAAAATTGTCCTTTACTTCCTGCGGTTCACGTGGTTTAGCTACGGGATAGGAACTCGGCGTAAACGAAAAATTGGGACGAGTTGCAGTCAACTTTTTGGCATAAATTTTAGACTTTTTATCCACTGAAGTAAACAAGTAGGAAAATTCTCCGGTACTCTCAGAAGTGCCTAACAGGAGAAAGCCCGTTGGCTTAAGACTGTAATGGAAAATCGGCATCACTTTTTTTTGCAATGACTCTCCCAAGTAGATCAGCACATTGCGACAGCTAACTAAATCGATATTGGAAAAAGGCGGGTCGCTGCCTAAGTCTTGTCGGGCAAATACACAAAGTTCGCGGACGGCCTTGCTGATTCTATAGCTACCTCTTGCTTCGGCAATAAAGAAGCGAGTACGTCGTTCTGCTGAAACATCTACCATCTGGTTTTCTGAGTAGACGCCAGACCTCGCTTTGTTGATAGCGTGTTCGCCAATGTCCGTGGCAAAAATCTGGATCGGTGGCTGGATGGCTCGATCGCCCAAAAACTCTAACAAGCAAATCGCGATCGAATAAACTTCTTCACCTGTCGAACATCCTGCAACCCAGATCCGAATCGGAGTTTCGGCCGATTTATTTTGGGTAATCGTGGGGAAAACCAGCTCTTTTAACTTTTCAAAGGCTTCGGGGTCACGGAAGAAACTGGTAACGTGGATCAGGATTTCTTCATACAGCGCTGTGACTTCAGCCGAATTGTGTCGAAGATGTTGGGCGTAATCATTCAAGCTTTCCAGCTTGTACAACACCATCCGTCGCTGGATGCGTCGAGCGATCGTGGTGGGTTTGTAGTGGCTAAAATCAACCCCTGTGCTCGATTTCAGCAGCGCAAAAATAGTTGCCAGGGCATCTCGCTGTTCGGGCGATTCCTCAACTTTTGTCATGGGAAGCGGGCCAGTCAGAAGGGTATTGTGACTATAGTTTGCCAGTTCCTCGGCAATTTTTTCCGGTGGCAGAACGAAATCGACATTGCCTGTGGCAACAGCGGTATTCGGCATACTATCGACTTTTGCTGTGCCTTGACATTGAGCAAAAGTCATGCCTCCGGCTGCTTTGATTGCCTTGAGCCCGAGTGAACCGTCTCCGTCTCCCCCGGATAAAACTACGGCGATTGCTTTGTGCCCGCGATCGATCGCCAATGAGGTAAAAAACGCATCTCCCGGCATATATTTGCCATAAATCTTCTCGCGCGGTGATAGTTGCAGCACGCCTTTATATACCACCATCTTGGTGTTGGGCGGAATAACGTAGACTTGATTGGGCTCTACAGCTACGCCGTCTTTTACCTCATTAACAGGCATTTGCGTCGTTCTCGCGAGAATCTCGCTAAGCAGACTTTTGTGATTGGGATCTAAATGCTGAATCAGCACAAACGCCATACCCGTATCGCTCGGTAAATGGCTCAGTAACCCCGTGAATGCTGCCAAACCTCCTGCTGAGGCAGCAATCCCAACAATGGGAAACGGGGCATCGGTTTCGGTTAATTGTTCGGTATCGACTGCGGCTGGTGCGATCGATTCTTCGGGTGTATTTTCTTGAGATAATTGATGAGAAGTCATGATATGAAGTCCTCGACTTCAGTTATTGAGCCACAAACATATCTGGTAAGCGTGCGGCTGATTAATTCAGACTATTTTTATCAGAGCTGAGGTTGCCATCATAACGACAGTCGCTTCAGGATTAGCTAAACTGTTGGAGCTATTATCTGAGGGCGATCAAAGAACTCTATCTGCTGTCGGGACGATCGCAACGAGAGGCTGGCAATAACTAAGTAGTATATCTGCTTACCTACTTAGCTTTTTTCAGCGACCTGTGTAGCAGAAAGTGCGATTACTGATTCCGTATTAATTCTAGCAGTATAAGTGACTTGTGCGCCTTGTATGCCCTTTAAATCCTCAACTCGTTTGTGAATTTCGGACACTCCAGCAGCTTTTAATGCTGTCAAAAATGCTTGGTCGCTGTAAACATCTTCGGAAAACGAAACTTCGTCACTTTTAGAAAGATTTTGAATCCTGGCAGCTTTGTTGACTATGGAGCCAAAATAGTCGATCGAATTATTGAGATTTACGAGCAAAGCCGTACCTCGGTGAATACCAATTCTGACTTGAATCCACTCTGCTTGTTGGCGAGTTGAATTGTATTTCCTGAAACTAGCCACAGCATCGGTGGCTGTCATAATTGCTTGTTCGTTGCTGATAAAAGAAGCCATGACGGCATCGCCGATGGTTTTAATTACTTTTCCGCCAAATTTCTCGATCGACTCAAAGAAAATTTCAAAATGATCGCGGACAATATTGTAAGCTTTGGTATCTCCCAGCGTTTCGTACATTCTGGTAGAACCGGTAATATCGGTAAACATAATAGTAATCGCCCGAATCTTGACTCGCTCTCTTTCCGATATTACTTGATCGCCAAACAAACGCTTATAATCCGGGTGATGAAGCAGTTGCATTCCTGACAGCTGCAGGGGCAGTTGTTCTAATGTCAGTTCATCGGGCAATTGATCTGAATGCAAAATCAGCCCGGACAAATTGTGTTCGGTATTAGTTAATTCAAGCTTAACTTTTCCCGGACGCACGGCGAGCTCTTTTTTGTCAAAATCTGGGCCGGCTAACTGCTGGAGTTTAATTTCTTGTATGGCTTCTGTTTCTTCGCCTTCAACCTTTAAAATCCCTTTAGCTAAAGTTAGGGGACAGCAGTAGCGGTATCTACCTTCTTCTAAGGTGACAATCTCCGATTCGGTGCAGTATAAAGGCGTTACCAGTTGCAGTTTGCTCTGGAGTACGGGAGGGGGAGCGCAGACGGGCCGCAGTTGCGGGTCTTCGATTTCTTTGTTCAGGGAAAAAGTAACTTCGACGCGATCGAGCAAATCTATTTTAAACTCGCGCTCGCACATCGGGCAAAAAGATATTTCTGATGTGTCTGCCAAATCTTTAAATTCTTCTGTAATCATGTTGCAGTGGGGGCAGTGAATATCCCAGTGCAAGTCGAAGACGCCGGCTTTCACTCCGTGCAGAAATTCGGAAGTAATTTTTTTAACATTCTTGACTGTATCGCCTGCTACGTAGTAAGGATTAATTCTCAATCTTTGCAAAATGTGGGAACCGGTTAACCAGTTTTCGATTTGGTCGATCGTTCCTTTGCTCGAATTGGGACGTTTTTTTAGCTGTTCTAATTTTTCTTTTAATAGTTCGATGTTCATGATCCACTTGCCTTTGAGCGTTAGGGCAAGAAATTTCTAAGTATTATTTTGTGTAATTTGCTTGTCTAATTTCTTTTTGCCTGACAATGCTGATGAGTTTGCACTTGTGCGGATGTCCCTGATGTTTGTAAATCTTAACAAATTAGCAGCGTAAAGGCTAGGTTTATTTAGGCAGATTGATCGCGCTGCCACTTTTTTTGATTCAAAGTGCGATCGGTGCATCGGTCTACAGAAATATCTTAAATCTACGTAATTAAGAATGGGGAAGTGGGAATTGGGAATTGGGAATTGTCAACCATCCAGCAGCGACTAATGACTAATGACTAATGACTAATGACTAATGACTAACTAAAAAAAAAGAGGGAAAATTCCCTCTTTTAATCACACTAACTGTGATGTTATTCTTCCGTCGCAGGAGGGATTTCTTCCTCTACATCTAATACTGCTTCCGGTGCTGCTTCCGGTGCTGCTTCCGGTGCCGCTGCTTCCGGTGCTACATCTTCTGGCAGATCCTCTTCCATTGCTGAGGGCACATCTTCGAGTTCGTCGGAGAGGTCATCATCAGCATCGATCGAGTCTACAGGAATGTCTATGCCTGCTTTAGCTTGCTTTTGAGCCAGCATTTTCTCGCGGAACTTAGCTGCCATTTCCTCAGCTTTTTCGTATACCAATTCGCGATTTTTGACCATCGCGCCCGGTTCCGGTTCCAACTGCTTGGTGGAGAGAGAAATCCGGCCCCTCTCGGCATCCAAGTCAATGATCATCACTTTCACTTCGTCGTTGACATTGAAGACGCTATGAGGCGTATCGATGTGATCGTGTGAAATTTCCGAGATGTGCAGCAAGCCGCTGACGCCGCCGATGTCGATAAAGGCACCGTAAGGCTTGATACCGCGTACTGTACCGATGACGACTTCCCCGACTTCGAGGCGGTTCATCTTGCGCTCAACTAAGGCGCGACGATGACTCAACACTAGGCGGTTGCGGTCTTCGTCTACCTCTAAGAATTTTAATGGTAATTCTTCGGCGACTAATTCTTCCTTCGGTTTGCGGGTACTGATGTGAGAACCGGGAATAAAGCCTCGCAAGCCTTCTATTCTCACGAGTGCGCCGCCGCGGTTGGTGGCAAATACTTGCGATCGTACTGTGGCATCTTCTGCTTGCAGTTGTCGCACTCTTTCCCACGCCCGCATATACTCGATGCGCCGGATGGACAGGGTTAATTGTCCGTCTTCATTTTCATCGGTTAGAATGAAAAATTCTCTGGTTTCGTTCGATTGCAATACCTCTTCAGGGCTTTCCACTCGATTGATGGACATTTCCTGAATGGGAATGTACGCTGCTGTTTTAGCACCGATATCAATCAGAGCGCCCCTGGGTTCTATACTAAAAACTGTACCCGCTACTACATCGCCCGGGCTAAAGTGATAGTCATATTTATCAAGTAGGGCTGCAAAATCTTCGTGAGTAAAGCCGATGTCTTTGACTGTGGTTTTGAGATTGACCATGCGAATAGTTTCCTAGGATTTCTCTCCTTCATGTTTTTCGTTTGTGCCGGCAGATATTAGAGATTTTGGTGAAAAAGTGATTAACTTTTTTCAAAATCTTTTACTAAAGTCAGTTTTCGCTAACTTTTGCCGGGTGCAACTGCACACCAGCGCTTGCCATTACTGTTACTCCATACTCTGTGTTAAAACGTTGCATCTTAACATTCCGAGTCAAGTAGACTATTTTGACACTCTCAGGTATAAATAAACTGAGATTCTTCATTCAACGAGCCGACTTGCTGGCGACAGGATTACTCCAGTCTAAGTAGAGGTCGGTTTCTCCAGAAGCGTAAATTTCGGTATGCCCTACCGTATTTAATTAGTCACCGATCTTTAGTTAGGTTTTGTTCAAATGCGAGCTTTCCTAAACTGCAACACCGTTAGGTGTGACTACGCACTCAACTAATCCAGTTAAGTTTTTACGTTGTCTAGTTATACTCTATTTTAGACCGATGACGATCATATCACACCCAGGACTCTTACTGAGAAAAAAGAACACTCGATCGAATGAGAGTCCCTTGAGTCGCTATTTCTCCCGGCCTTCCTCGCGACACGGTTTTCAATCTCCCAGAATATATCGATAAATTAATTTAAGCGAGCTTAGCTGGGAGTAGCGCAGGATGCTGGGCTTTCTCGATCGACTGCTTCGGAATCCGGCAAATCTGCGTCAAAATTTGTCTCCGTTTCTGTATCTTCAGCTTCGTTGAGGGGATTCTGAAGGTGATTTAGGGTATCTACAAAATCTCGGATGCCTCGAAATTGACGATATACGGAGGCAAAACGGACATAAGCGACTTCGCTGAGCGGCCGCAGGTGCAACAGCACCAGTTCCCCTATTTCTGAACTGGCGATTTCTCGGAGCGATCGACCTTGGAGTTGGGCCTCAATTTCTTCTGCCAGAGTTTCGAGATGCCCCGAAGACAAACCGGTTTTTTCGCAGGCCCGAACCAATCCCCTAACTAATTTTGACCTGTCAAAAGATTCGCGCTTGCCGTCCCGCTTGATCACCGTAATCGGCACAAATTCTATGCGTTCGTAAGTTGTGAAGCGGTGCTGGCAGTTCAAACACTCACGCCGCCGACGGATGCTTTGACCTGATTCGGCTGAACGCGATTCTAAAACGCGACTATTTGTGTGTTGGCAGGAGGAACAGCGCATGATTGCTGATTTTAAAAGGCATGGCCAGCAAATTGCCATTCATCTAACCGCCTGGGGTCTGATGAATGGCTGGACTAGAAAAAATCACTTAGCACACAGCGGTGAAATAGTCCCGCACCAAATTAGATCACTATGATGCGGGCTAACCGCAGTCCGGTTCAAGATATTTTGGACTTGCTGGAGGCGTATAGCTAATTATTTGCCAATCCGGGGAGGTTCCCGAAAGGCGATCGCAAAAAATAGTACGCCTATGGCTAAAGCCAGAATCAAAATGTAAGCAACGCTTTCCATGTTAAATTTTCCCTATCTTCCCTTGCCGTATTATCTTATCTTAATTGTTGGTTTTATTATTAACTAAAAAAACCCGGTTTCTTCAAGAAACCGGGTTTTTTTACACCGGGGATGTTTCCCGGCTAGCCAGAGGCTGGCAAAATTTAGAGAGGTTCTTCTCTTCTGGTGGTCACGTCGCCCAGTTTTTGGAACAGGCCCCACTCGACTTGTTCTTCCAAGTCAGCCTCAACTCCAGCAAACACGTCGCGGAAAATAGTCCGAGAACCGTGCCAGATATGGCCGAAGAAGAACAGCAAAGCAAAGCAAACGTGTCCGAAAGTGAACCAACCGCGAGTCGAAGTGCGGAACACCCCGTCAGAGTTCAAGGTTTCGCGATCGAACTCAAATACTTCACCCTTTTGAGCAGCGCGAGCAAACTTCTTAACATCTAGAGGATTATTAAAGGTTTGACCGTTAAGTTCGCCGCCGTAGAAGCTGACGGTAACTCCGCTTTGTTCAAAGCTGTATTTTGATTCAGCACGGCGGAAGGGGATGTCAGCGCGAACGACCCCATCTTTGTCCGTCAAAATTACTGGGAAAGTTTCAAAGAAGTTGGGGAGGCGGCGAACCGACAATACCCGACCTTCGCTGTCAGTAAATACTGGATGGCCCAGCCAGCTTTTCGCAATACCGTCGCCATTGACCATCGCGCCGGCCCGGAACAAACCGCCTTTAGCAGGAGAGTTGCCCACGTAGTCGTAGAAAGCCAATTTTTCAGGAATTTGTTCGTAAGCTTCTTGGAAGCCTTGACCACCGGCCAAGCTAGCTTGAGCTCTGCGATCGATTTCTTGTTGGAAATAGCCGCTGTCCCACTGATAGCGAGTCGGGCCAAAAAGTTCGATCGGAGTAGCAGCAGAACCGTACCACATCGTACCCGCAACCACAAAGGCTGCGAAGAAAACGGCAGCGATACTGCTAGAAAGTACAGTTTCGATATTTCCCATCCGCAGGGCTTTGTAAAGACGTTCCGGCGGCCGCACTGTCAAGTGGAACAAACCGGCAATTACGCCGACTACGCCCGCTGCAATGTGGTGAGCCACGATGCCACCCGGATTATACGGGTCAAAGCCTTCAGGGCCCCAAGCAGGTGCCACTGGCTGGACGTGACCGGTCAGGCCGTAGGGGTCGGAAACCCACATTCCCGGGCCAAAAAGTCCCGAAAGGTGAAATGCGCCGAAGCCAAAGCAGAGCAAGCCGGAGAGGAACAGGTGAATGCCAAACATTTTTGGCAAGTCGAGGGCTGGTTCACCGGTGCGAGGGTCTCTGAAAAGTTCTAAGTCCCAAAATACCCAGTGCCAAACTGCTGCTAAGAACAGCAGGCCAGAAAGGACGATGTGAGCGACGGCGACGCCTTCAAAGGACCAGAAGCCCGGATCGACGTTACCTTCGCCAGTGATGCTCCAACCACCCCAAGAACCCGTAACTCCCAAGCGAGTCATGAAGGGCAACACGAACATCCCTTGACGCCACATTGGGTTCAGAACTGGGTCTGTGGGATCAAAAACTGCTAGTTCATAAAGGGCCATTGAGCCGGCCCAACCTGCCACGAGGGCAGTGTGCATTAAGTGTACAGAAATCAATCGGCCTGGGTCATTTAAGACGACTGTGTGTACGCGATACCAGGGTAGTCCCATTGACTGCGGTTCTCCAAGGTGTAAGTGATGATGTCTATTTTTACGGAAAAATCAGATTCTTAATCCCCAGCAGTTACCTGCAGGGTTTAAACTCTGCCTTTTGCCGACTGCCATCTACCTTCAAAGGTGGAGGCATAAAAATGAAAGTTATTTAAAGAAGTGTATCGAGTGTTAGAACCGATTGCAATATGTTGAGCATTACATTAGTTGCGGGTTGCCCATTTCGCAGCGGGCGGCGATCGTCCCGAGGCGTTCGAGGACTTGCTCGGCATCGATCAGTCTGGTGAGGGTGACGTTGCCGATATTTTTGGCGGGATCGGCAGGATCGGGACGGACTGCTGGTTGGACTTCTACCATGAGTACGGCGTCTTCTACGCGGTAGAGCCACATTTTTTCGTTGCGATCAAAAAGACAGAGGTTGAGCTGTTGGATGTCCGGCGCCCGCCTCCAGGCGGCGTGACTCCACTCGCCGCCCACGCCCCAAACGCGCCCAACTTTCCAGCCGTCGGATAAGAAGAAGTATTTCACTTGTGTACGCTTGTTGAGATTTTTTTGTCTAACATAGCGCAAAACTGCAATTGTACAGAATGATTGAACCGCGAAGGCGCGTTCGGCGAAGCCGTTCCCGTAGGGTAGGGTGCGAAGGAAGAGAAGATGTAGGTAATCTGCAAGCTGTTGGGTAAATCTACAGCATTGTCAGATAAGTTTCGGTCTGGCTAATCGGTAAAATATCCAATCTTAGATTTTTCAAGTCGAGTGCAGTTCCCAGCATTTCGAGGAGGAATACTCGTCACAGCGGCTCGCTTGGGTCAGAAAGTTCTAAACATTCAAATGTGCCTTCGGGCCCTAACAAGGTTGTGGTAATTTTGCTGTTTTGGTCGCTGGCTGTCGATCGCATCATCTTAATCTCAATTAATATGCCCCAATTATGAGCGATCGATATTTGACCAAACCTTTTACTATACTATATAATGGTATTAAATGACAGGTACCCTGAACTGCACGGGGAGGTATGGTACGGTTGAGATACCGTGCGCCTGTCAGAGACAAGGTGCCCCGAACTGCACGGGGAGGTATGGTACGGTTGAGATACCGTGCGCCTGTCAACCTGAAACATGATTTTAATGATCATACCATCACTGCCAAAATAACGCCCCGCCAAGGCGTAGAGAGTTATTTTAAGCCCCTCTTAAAAGAGGGTTAAGCTCTCAATAAGGGCGAAATCCACGACTATTATAGTCGTGGATTCGCATTTAAACTTACCCTTCATTTTAGCGGTCTTCAAAGGGGATTTTATGCTGGAGAATAGGAATTTTCAACAACTGCATTTTCGGCTCAAGTAGATGGAAGGCTTCCTCCAATTCAGTATGACCACTGGCTGTCCCTGCTTCCTTTGAATAACGATCTATCAAGTACACCACATAATCTGCTAGCGGCAAACCAGTGTAAAATTCTGAGAAGCCAAACAAAGGTAGTTCCACAAAGTTAGAATATTTTTTTTGTGACTTCCAATCTCGATACACTCTGATCAATCTCCCATCCTGAATACTGGTATGCTGAGTTGAGCGCGAATCCATAAGTAATATTCCAGTTTCGCTAGATTGCTTTAGATAAGAATCTAGCTGCTCTAATAATTGATTGAAAGTTAAGCGATACAAACCAGTTTCATCTTTAATATCTTCGCTGGTTTCGCGCAATCTTTTTTTGTTGACTTGAACAGCGAACATATGGCTAGGTAACTGACTGATAGTTTCTGAAACTTTCTTGAACGCTTGAAGACGGAATTCCCTTGGAAAATTCTTAAATGAACCCACACCTTGCCAAATATCCCGCCCCTTAAGTTCCCAGTCTTCAGGTTCCTTCCCACTAAATAGCTCCTTTTTAAGTGCTGAAAATTTTCTATCCATTTGTGACCAGTGCTGGACATGGATAGCAAAACTAGCTAAAAAAAAGAAATTTGTCTCCATATCTTTCCAGCCAGTGCCACCCTCATCAACGTAAAATAAAATCGTCATCTCGCCTTATGGTAACTTTTTGACATAAACGCTACATTATAAGTGTTTTTTAGCTTTTAACTTATACTAGAATAAAGACAAGACTAAAACCCCATCTCTCACCGGCGCTTATATTGATGGCCAACATCCAGGATACAAGCCCCCAGATTAATCCTTAGAGTCACCTCTTCAATTTAAAATCTAAAATCTAAAATCTAAAATCGAATGACCGCACAAACACCAGTAGAATTCCAAGACAGTTTCGACATCATCGTAGTAGGTGGTGGACACTCCGGCTGCGAAGCCGCCCTCGCCACTTCTCGTCTCGGCTGTCGCACCCTTCTCCTCACCCTCAACCTCGACAAAATTGCGTGGCAACCTTGCAATCCTGCTGTCGGTGGCCCGGCTAAAACCCAACTTACTAACGAAGTTGATGCGTTAGGCGGGGAAATTGGCAAAATGGCCGATCGCACTTACTTACAAAAACGCATCCTCAACTCTTCCAGAGGCCCCGCAGTGTGGGCCCTGCGAGCACAAACTGACAAGCGGGAATACGCCGCTGTAATGAATAATATTGTTGAAAACCAAGAGAATTTGACCATCCGGGAAGCGATGGTGACAGACTTAGTTCTGGGCAAAAACGAAGAAGTAATCGGAGTAGAAACATACTTCGGCGTCGCTTTTGAATGCAAAGCAGTAATTCTGACCACAGGCACTTTTTTAGGTGGCACGATTTGGGTAGGGAACAAGTCAATGCCCGCCGGACGTGCCGGAGAATTTGCCGCCGTTGGTTTGACGGAAACTCTCAATCGTTTGGGCTTTGAAACTGGAAGGTTAAAAACAGGAACTCCGGCAAGAGTTGACAAACGTACTCTCGATTACACCAACCTGGAACCGCAGCCGGGAGATGCAGAGGTTCGCTGGTTTAGTTTCGATCCAGAAGTTTGGATCGAACGGGAACAAATGCCTTGTTATTTAACTCGAACTACACCAGCTACTCATCAGTTAATTAGAGACAATTTGCACCTTTCTCCAGTCTACGGCGGCTGGGTTGATGCAAAGGGGCCGCGCTATTGTCCGAGTATTGAAGATAAGATTGTGCGGTTTGCGGATAAGGAAAGTCACCAGATTTTTATTGAACCGGAAGGTAGAGATATTCCTGAACTTTATATCCAAGGTTTTTCGACTGGTTTACCGGAAAATTTGCAATTGCAAATGCTGCGGACTCTTCCGGGTTTGGAAAAGTGCGAGATGATGCGCCCTGCTTATGCTGTGGAGTATGATTATTTGCCGGCAACTCAGTGCTTTCCCACGCTGATGACTAAGAAGATTGAAGGGCTGTTTTGCGCGGGTCAGGTGAACGGTACAACTGGATATGAGGAGGCGGCTGCACAGGGGATTGTGGCGGGGATTAATGCGGCCAGGTTTGCGAAAAATCAGGAGATGATTGTGTTTCCTCGCGAGCAAAGTTATCTCGGGACTCTGATAGATGATTTGTGTACGAAGGATTTGCGGGAACCTTACCGGATGTTGACTTCGCGATCGGAATATCGGCTATTATTGCGATCGGACAATGCTGACCAACGCTTGACGCCGCTGGGACGGGAAATTGGTTTGATTGACGATCGCCGCTGGGAGTTATTTGAGCGGAAAAAAGCTAATATTGTGGCAGAGAAGGAACGCTTGTACTCGACGCGGGTGAAAGAGCACGAGGAAGTTGGTAAGGCAATTTTTGCGGGCACTCAACAAGCGATTAAAGGTTCAATTACTCTTGCTGATTTGTTGCGTCGTCCTGGTTTTCATTATGTGGATTTGGAACGCTACAATTTAGGCAATTCTAGTCTGAAGTTGGCTGAGAAAGAGGGTGCGGAAATTGACATTAAATATTCTGGCTATCTGCAAAAACAGCAAAATCAAATTGATGAAATTGTCAGACATGAACGCCGACAATTGCCTGCGGATTTGGATTACATGGCAATTACAACTCTCTCGAAAGAGTCGCGGGAAAAGTTGGCTAAGGTGAAACCGCTGACGATTGGCCAAGCGGCGAGAATTGGCGGGGTGAATCCGGCTGATGTTAATGCTTTGTTGATTTTTCTGGAAGTGCGAAACCGTCAGCAGCCAGCGGGTGTAGGTAAATAATTTAAACTAGAGGTATCTCCAGGCTTCCTTCAATTTTATGCAATATAGCAATCCTTGCAGGAGTCGTAAACTTTTTACCCCACCCCAACCCTCCCCTTATCAAGGGGAGGGAGTAAGAAATTCACAAATGATGCGAGGATTGCTATAGTAGTATGAAAAAGTTTGGCTATTGTGGCACCACTTTTTTGTTTGGCGGCTTTCATATTGATGGATATAGATTCTGGGCTTTGCTGAGTCACGGTATGAATCAACTTTTCGCTTGATGTTACAAAACTCACCCGACTGGGCTTATAAAAATTCCGAAATCTTGAATTTATACCTGTCTTCAGCAACGCCATAAAAAAGGAAAACTGGCAGAATGTCAACTCTAATTGATGAAGTTCTGCCAGTATATTGTAGATATTGATCAATCCTCGAACCAAGTCTGAATTTCGCAAACATCCTGCATAAGAATTAGCGTTCATCGGTGGTTCAAACATCCCCGAAATTCCCACCAGTGTTGCCCCCATCAAAGGCTTAAAAGAACAGCCAGATGCCTTGCTGTACGCTTATATACGCGGTCACTGGTGGTACTGGGAATCCAGCGGAATTTGGTATTGGGCGATCGCACAATCGGCTACATAGTCATTCCCCAAGTTCGATAAGGAGAGTGGGAGTGGGAGAGTGGGAGAGTGGGAGAGTGGGAGAGGGGGAGAATTGGGAAACACAGTTAAATTCATCCGTGTATCCGTGTCCGAATCCGTGTCGTGCCTTCCTTCTTCCCTCTTCCTTCTTCCTTCTTCCTTCCTTTAATGTGCCCAGAGAATCACACCAGCTTCATAAGGACTGCTGAGATTATTGTGCTTCGGCAAAACGCGCAACGACAAACCTTGCAAACCGCTAGAAGTATAAGTAATGTCAGCCGTATAAAGGCTAGCATTGTGAGAATCTTCTCCCAAATACTCCATCACCACCGGCACGCCACCAATGATATCGCCGTTAGCATCAACCGAGCCTTGATAAAGTTCAACTTGTACGTCTGCAGGCGTCAATCCCATCAGATTAATCCGAGATTTAACAGATATCGACTGATTGACCTTAACTTCTTTATCCTGCGAAATATCAACAGCCTCAATCTTAATATCGTGCCATTTCGCGAGAACGTGCTTCTTCCAGTGAGACAACTCCTTGGCCGGAGCGCAATTATCCGAAGTCATGGTGTGGTAGCGATCGCTCACCGGGAAATATGCCCGTCGCGCGTAATCTTTCACCATCCGAGCAGTATTGAACAAAGGACAATTCAAGCGAATAGAATCCTTCATTTTCTCCGTCCAACCGCGGGGAATGCCATCAGCATCCCGGTTGTAAAACAGCGGTACAACTTCTTTTTCCATTAAGTCGTACAAAGCATTAGCCTCGACCTCATCCTGATACTTAGTATCTTCGTAAAACTCCCCATGTCCGATCGGCCAACCGGTACGAACATAATCAGCCTCATCCCACCATCCGTCAAGAATGCTCAGATTCGGCAAACCATTCATCGAAGCTTTCATCCCGGAAGTACCCGAAGCCTCACGCGGGCGGCGTGGCGTATTCAGCCACACATCGCAGCCAGACACCATCATCCGAGCAACGTTAATGTCGTAGTTCGGTAAAAACACCATCGAGCTCATCGTCTCGTGCTCGCGGATGAAGTGAACGATATCCCGAATCAATTCCTTACCCGGAATATCCATCGGGTGAGCCTTCCCAGCAATCACAAACTGCACCGGGCGATTTTGATCCCGCATGATCCGCATGATTCGATCGACATCGCGCAAAAACAGCGTCGCCCGCTTGTAAGTAGCAAAGCGGCGGGCAAACCCGATCGTCAGCACCTTGGGATTGAGAGCTTCCCGCGCGTGTTCGATTTCCGTTTGGGCCGCACCGCGCTCGCGCAAAGTCTTTTGCAGCCACTCCCGCGCGAACACCACCAACTCCGATCGACAGCGTTCGTGATTGCGCCATAGTTCCTCATCAGGAATCGACGAAAGCCTGTCCCAGAGACGATCGTCCTTACCGGTCATTTCCCAGTCCGGGCCAAGGTATCGATCGTACAACTCCTGAGTAGACTTCGCCACACAACTGCGAGCGTGAACCCCGTTGGTAATCGAAGTAATCGGTACTTCTTCCTGCGGCAAACCCGGCCACAAACCCTGAAACATCGGGCGCGACACCACACCGTGCAAAGCCGCCACCCCGTTGACAAAACTCGACATTTTAATAGCCAAAATTGCCATATTCAGAGGTGCGGACAAATCGCCAGTATTCTCCCGGCCCAATCCCAAAAACTCATCTTGCGACAAGCCAAATATCTTGGGATAGTGACTCAGATAGTGCATCACCATATCCGGCTCGAACAAGTCAAATCCAGCAGGTACCGGCGTGTGAGTCGTAAACATACTGCTCGAAACCACCACCTGTTCCGCTTCCACGAAACTCAGGTGATATTCCTCCATCAGCATCCGAATGCGTTCCAAAGCCATGAAAGCCGCGTGGCCTTCATTCATGTGATAAGCCGTAACTGTCAGCCCCAATGCCTTGAGCATTTTCACGCCGCCGATGCCCAGCATGATTTCTTGGTGCATCCGCAGAGTTTTATCACCGCCATACAGTTGGTCGGTAATATCTTGGTCGTAGCGACTATTAGGTTCAATATTTGTATCCATTAGGTACAAAGGAACCGTTCCCACTTGTACCCGCCAAATCCGGGCATACACCTTGCGGCCGGGATAGTCTACCTCAATCCGCAATTCCGAACCGTCGGGATTGCGTTCTGGGTGCAGCGGCATATTGTAGAAATCGTTGAGCGGATAGCGTTCTTGTTGCCAGCCGTCGGCGTTGAGATACTGCGAAAAATAACCTTCTTGGTAGAGTAGGCCGACACCGACTAAGGGCAAGCCCAAATCACTAGCTGATTTGAGGTGGTCGCCTGCGAGCACGCCCAAACCGCCTGAATAGATGGGTAGGGCTTTAACTAAGCCGAATTCCATCGAAAAGTAAGCGTAGCATTCCTGCTGCTCGGTGCCGCGCTGTTTGCGGTACCAGGCGCGATTTTTGAGATAATCGTCTAACTGCTGGGCTGCTCGGTTCATTTGGGCAATGAAGCCTTCGTCTTCTGCCATTTCTTGCAGCCGCTCTTGAGATATGGTTCCGAGCATCAGCACCGGGTTTTGGTTGCTGGAGTCCCACAGGTCTCGATCGAGGCGGCGGAAGAGGTCTTTGGTATCGACGTTCCAGTCCCAGTGCAAGTTGTAGGCAAGCCTGCGTAGGGGTTCGAGAATTGTCGGTAGCGACGGGGAAACGTTAAATGTGCGAATTGGCTGCATAGACAAAGCCTTTATGTTGGGGTAGCGATATTTTCCTCTGTCTTTAGGTACAAGTCCGTTATTCTGCACACTATTTTAAGTTTTAACCAGTTCATGCACGATGCCATCAAGCAGACGAAACGGAAGCGCAGGTCGTTCGATGTGAGCGAACTAGCCGTTTTCGGCTGCGATAACTGTCGCAAGAAGGCCTCGCCACCAGACCATCACGACTGGACGGCGATCTGTCTTGAGTGCGGCAACGAGTTTTCCTACAGTGGCTGCTCGTGCGACGGCTGTTGCGGCGGGACCTATGCGGGTTTCGGCGGTGGTCGCACGACTTTTTACGTGTAACGTTCGCAGGACTTGCACGCAGCGTTACAACCTCACGCAGTCGTAAGTCGCGACCCAATTAAGCAATTTGCACTTGTCGCAAATGAGAATTTACCAAAAGTTTGCTAGCCTCACCAGCCGAGAGGGCAGGGCTGAAATAGTGGCCCTGAATTTCTTGACAGTGGAGTTCGCGCAAACACTCCAACTGCTCTTTAGTTTCTACTCCTTCGGCTACCACGCTCAAGTTCAAATCTCGCCCCAGGGTCGCTACAGCCTTGGCGATCGCCCGTTCGCAGGGATCAGTAGTCAATCCGCTGACAAAGGATTTATCTATTTTTAGGATATTCAAGGGAAACTTTTTGAGATAATTTAGAGAACAATAACCCGTGCCGAAATCGTCCAGCGCAATTTGCACTCCCATATTCTGCAACTCCCTGAGAACTTTTGTGGTATAATCCACATCTTGCATAGCTGTAGTCTCGGTAATTTCTAACTCTAAATACTTGGGTGCTAAACCGCTTTTTTCCAAGCATTTCGCTACCATTTCTAATAAATTAAATTGCTGGAACTGCCGAGCCGAAACGTTGACTGCTACCCGCAAATCTGGCTGCAAAGCATCTTGCCAAGCTTTATTTTGAGTGCAGGCTGTTTGCAGCACCCATTCCCCAATAGGTACAATGAGTCCGTTCTCTTCGGCGATCGGAATAAATGTAGCGGGAGTAACTAAACCTAATTGTGGATGTTGCCAGCGTAGCAGAGCTTCCATGCCCTGAATTTGCCAAGTAGTGATGTTGACTTTGGGCTGGTAAAAAACCTCAAATTCTCCCTGTTCTAAAGCTTCGTGCAGTCTGTGTTCTATAGTTAGTAAATGGCTGCCGTGGGGATTAAGTGTTGAAGTATATAACTGATAGTTATTTCTTCCCATTTCTTTAGCGTAGTACAAGGCAGCATCGGCATTTTTGACTAATGTTTCGGCATCTTCACCATCATCGGGATAAAGGGCAATGCCGATGCTGCTGCTGACATGAAACGGTTGTCCTTCTAGTTTAAATGCTGGCTTTAAATTGTTGAGTATTCTTTGAGCTGTTTTAACTGCATCTTCTAAGCAATTGATGTCGGGAAGCAGTATGGTAAATTCGTCGCCTCCCCAGCGGGCAACCGTGTCACTCGATCGCAAAGTGTCACTAATGCGTCCGGCAAAACCTTCTAACAGGCGATCGCCCGCAGCGTGACCTAATGTATCATTAATCTTTTTGAACCTGTCCAAGTCTAAAAACATCACAGCAAGCATTTTTTTTGTTTGTTTAGCTTGTTTTAAGGACGCCACCAGCCGCTCGTTAAAAAGTATCCGGTTCGGTAAACCGGTGAGTTGGTCATAAACAGCTTGATAGCGAATAATTTCTTCAGCTTGCTTGCGCTGAGTGATATCCATCATCGTGCCGATCGCCCTGACTGCTTGGCCACTTTCATTGCGGATGATATAGCCGCGATCTAGCACAAAAACATATCCCCCATCTGCACGGTGAAAGCTGTATTCTTCCGACCAACATTGAGCGTCTGAGTTCATTGTTTGGTTGAAGCTTAACATCACTCTTTCCCGTTCTTCGGGATGAATATTTAGCCACCATGATTCTAACTCTATAGTCTGAGTTTCGTTGAGTTTGTATCCAAAAACTTTTTCAAATTCTGCGCTCAACCAATACTCATTTTTTAACAAATCAAAATCCCATACGGCGTCATTTGTCGCCCGCGTCAGCAGGTGAAAACGTTCTTCACTTTTGCGGAGTTTTTCTTCGGATTGCACCCGTTCCGTTACATCCCGAAAGCTGAATACTCGACCAGTAATTTTGCCTCCCGTGCGCTGGGGCAACGAGTAGCGCTCGAAGATTCTGCCATCTGTCAACTCGATGAGATCGTAACTTTCTGCTGCAGGGCGATCGGACAATTCTTTAGCACGGTTGAGAAATATTTCCGGGTATTTTAACTGGTTGATTTCAAAACCCAAAATTTGGTTATTATCTCTCGAATCCACCAGCAAATCTGGCAAATGCCACATTTCGGCAAATTTACGGTTAAAGCTAACAACTTTTCCTTCACTGTCAACCGCCAGAATACCGTCAGCCGTAGATTCAATGGTTGCTTGAAGCAACGAAAGAGATGTTTCTAGTTCTAACTCTGCTAATTTGCGATCGCTGATGTCAAATGCTGTGATTAATATTGAGGCTTTTTTTTCAAATTTTATAATATCTACAGTTGCTTCAATCCAGCGCATTTCTCCAGTTTTCGTGACTATTACTAATTCATATTTAGAGCCTGCAGTTGAGCGCGCATGGCTGGATTTACCCCATTTTTTAACTATTTCTATAAAATCTAGATGAATTAAGTCGTATAAATCCAATGCTAGTAATTCTTCGCGAGTATATCCTGTCAGAGCTTCTGTCTGAGCATTGACATAGCGGAACTGTCTGCGGTGATAGATAAATGCAACAGCATTCACAGTTTCTATCAGTTGGCGAAACTTTTTTTCACTGCGCCGCAAATTTCTTTCAGCCCGCTTGCTATCAGTAATATCTTGTGCTATGTATAACTTGCCGCTGACCTTGCCTTGACTGTCGCGAATAATTGAAATAGAAAGCAGTATAATTATTTTTTTTTTCTGTTTAGAAAGGTAGACTTTTTCCACGTTGTGGACAGAACCTTCGGCTGTTAAACTTCCTAAATCTAACTCCGGGGCTGGTGATTCACTTTTCTTAAAAAGTCCGGCTATTGGTTTGCCTAACAACTCTTTTTTAGAGTATCCCAAAAGTTGACAGGTAGCTTGGTTTAACGACAGGATATGACCGCCGGGGGTAGTCGCAATTATCGAGACGTTCATTTCCTCGCAAATATCCAGGGCATATTCGGCAGTTTGCTGCAAATCTTGGGTCATTTGGGCAATAGTATGCCAGATATCCTGTTCTTTTTTTGGATACAACACTTTTTCTCCTTTTGGTAGCTTGTCATTCTCTGTTTCAGACTTCGGCTTGATTAACCTCATCGTCTTGGATAAGCTATTTACTGTTTTACACCTGATTAATAATGAGATTACTAAACAAAGAAAAACCAGGTAATAAGGGATTGTTTTTAATCTAATCCTAGCTTCTTTTTTAGGAGTTTTCTGAGATTCTATATAATTGTAACTCGGTAATTTTACTGGCTCAATTTGGGATAAATTATCCAAAAATAATGGGGCTCTTGCAGAAGTAAGTGGGCGAGCTGTCGATCGCAAATAGCTATGTTTCTGAGACCGAACCAAAATCCCTTCTACAGGGCGAGTCCCAGGTTCATCTCCTAGACTTGTCGGTAATATTTTGTGATTTATGCCACATTCCGCAGCAAAAATAGCAACCGCGAGATATCCCAACATTAATTGCAAAATTATTTTCATTGGCTCTTTTTCCTAATTTTAAATAACTTCTTTTACGGTAATCCTAGATGTTGAAAATTTGAGCAGAATTGGCTCTGCCATAGGAAAACCCAGTCAACCTTAATTTATGTGGATTTGTAAATTAAATTTTACCAAGCTAATAACTTAGCTTTATAACTAATTACAATTTTAATCTTAATTTAAAATGTGTCATCAGCCATTGTGCCACAAATTATCCGCCATTCTGCCTAGACAATGGGTGGAAGCGCGCTAAGATTAGATAATTCCCGCAAGGAGGCGATCGGGATTTGTTATAAAAATAAACAATTAGCTTAAAATCGATGCAAAGGTCCACTAATTGAACCCATGAGTCAGACCATCCCAGAACTCCAAAAAGAAGTCCGCACGCTGCAAGCAGAAGTTACCGCCCTGCAAGAGTCGCGGGAAAAACTTGCCGTACAGCGCTCAGAGTGCCGAGTGGCAGTCAGTTTTCCCAAAAATAATACTCCTGAAGCCATTGCCGAGTTCCACCAGCAAACTGCTGCTTTTGGGGAGCAGTGGTTGCAGCAAATCCAGGAAATTGACCGAGAGACTAAAAATATTGAAAAGCAACTGCAACAAAAACAGACTTTACTCAATTACAAGCAAGGTGAACTAAAAAAATTGCTGGCAGGAGAGCACTGGCAAGAAGTAGAAAATCACGTTCAAACTGGGGAAAAACGCTTGCAAGCACAAGCTCGGAGAATCAATCAAGCAGCAGCGCAGCTAGAGGCAGAGATTCAAGCTTTAAAAGCACTGTACGATCAACTCAATCCCAGTTATTCCGAGTGGTTTCAACAACCAACTCAAATAGTAGAATTTTCGGCAAAAACTATTCCTTATGCTTTTCCCAGCAGCAGCGGGTTGATTTTGGAAAATAAGGATATTGAGTGGGAAAAAAAGTAATTTTGGCTTGTGAATTTTAAAGGTAAATTAGTGATTTGAATGTCGCCGTCGAACGATCCAATAAGGAAGACAAATTCGACGGCAACATCCCAAGGCTTTTACCTAATTTTTTACAGAAAAAATACAAAACTGCCTCTGGCGCAGTTAATTTTAAGAGTTTTGAGTTTCATTTTTTGAAACAGGTTTATTTTTAACTGGGGTGTCAATCTAAAATCTAAAATATATACAGTTCTGGACGCATCAACCGGGTTTTATGAAAACACTTTGTTGCAGCCATAGCTTCCGCTCAAAAACCCAGTTTATGAGAGCGAGGAGTGCGTAAGCCCTGTCTAACATCTCAAATATACTTACTGATGAAACAATTGATTTGGATAGCGCTATTTATTCTGGTTGCGGTGGCGGCTGTGGGTTGGCGTTCTGACTCGTGGCAGCGGTTGTCGAGTGTACCGGCAGTTTCGCTCGATCGCAATATCGACACTTCCCAAAACCCGTCTCCTTTACCGCTTCCTGCTGAAAAAAATACTTTTTTTCAGCCCCAAATTGACCCGTCTCGTTTGTGGAAACACGTCGATAGTTTAGCAGGAGAACGCGAGGAAGAACGAGATCGCTCTTTTACGAGAGATTACATTTCTAAACAACTGCAAACATTAGGATTTTCCCCAGATTTGCAGCCGTTCGATCGCGGAATCAACGTCTTCGCTGAGAGAAAAGGCACTGACTCAAACGCGGGTGCAATTTTAGTGGCAGCACACTACGATACTGTACCAAACTCCCCGGGCGCTGACGACAATGCGACGGGAGTTGCAGTAGTTTTAGAAGTAGCAAGATTGCTGGGTTCTCGCCCCACACCTCGGACATTGCAAGTAGCTTTTTTCGACAGGGAAGAACTCGGACTTTTAGGCAGTTTAGCATTTACAGGTAGCGACGCGCGGTTAAAAAATTTGCAGGGTGCGATCGTCCTAGATATGGTAGGTTATGCCTGCCACACGCCCGGATGCCAGCAATATCCCGAAGGATTGACAGCGCAACCTTTTCTAGAAGCATCGGGGGTGACATCTCCCGATAAAGGCGAGTTTATCGCTGTGATTGGGGATGCGGAACATCCGCTGCTATTGAAAAGTTTTGCGGAGTCTGGAAAAGCCGATTTGCCGCCGGTGGTGGCGCTGCCGGTTCCCTTGAAAGGGTTGCTGACTCCCGATGTTTTGCGGAGCGACCACGCGCCTTTCTGGTATAAAGGAATTGGTGCTGTGTTGGTGACGGATACTGCAAATTTGCGATCGCCCCACTATCACCAATCTAGCGATACATTAGCAACTATCGATCGACCTTTTTTCGCCGGTTCTGCTCAAATTGTTGTCAATGCCGTGGCTAAATTATTGGAATTAGGTAATTAGTAATTGAGAATTGAGCATGGGGAATTGGGAATTGGGGATGGGACATCGGGCATCGGGCATTGGGCATGATGACAGTTATTGATACTGGCAACTGCCAACTGCCAACTAATAACTAATGACTAATGACTAACAAAGAAAGCCTGCAACGGCATTTACTGCAACTAGACAATCGAGGCTACAAAGCCTACAAAGACATTAAAGGTAATTACGAGTTTTCTGAATTCACATTAATTATTGATTACGTGCAGGGAGATCCGTTTGCTTCTCCCAGTAAATTTCGAGTCATAGTTCCGCCAAACATTACTCAAATTCCCAGCGAACTTTTCAATTCTCGCAGTCGAGAAATAGCCTTGCGAGATTACCTAACTCGCCAGTTTGACAAAGCCGCACACAGCATCAGCAGCAAGCGCGGCACTGGGAAAAGCGGTTTGATTGCAGTGACTCTGTTCGGACAAGAAGTTGTAGAGCGAACTTCCGCATTTATCATTTCCTCAAATACATCCGATATCGAAGATTTAGGAGGAGTTGAACTGCGATTTGCCGTCGGACTTCCAGCGGGCGGACGCAGTATATTAGGGCGACAAGCTGCTGAAATGCTGTGCGAAGATATCCCGGAAATTGTCAGCAATTCTCTGAAGTATGCTAACTTAAATGCTGCTGAATGTCGCCGTCACGTTGAAACGGTAGAAGATGCTGACTGGCTGCGGCAGCAGTTAGCTCAAAACGGATTAGTTGCGTTTGTGGCTGACGGTTCTATTTTGCCCCGCCGCACGGGTGTTGACGATCGCCCTTTGTTAAATAATGCTGTGGCTTTTCAGTCGCCGCCGTCGTTAAAAGTTGAGTTTAATTGTCCGAATCGCGGTTTGATGTCCGGTATGGGTATTCCCGCTGGCATTACTTTGATTGTTGGGGGCGGCTATCACGGCAAATCAACTTTACTCAGGGCGATCGAGTTGGGAGTTTACAACCGAATTCCGGGAGATGGTCGGGAATTTGTGGTGACTAATCCGGCGGCGGTTAAAATTAGGGCGGAAGATGGCCGAAGTGTGGCAGGAGTTGATATTTCGCCTTTTATTAACCATTTACCACAAGGTAGAGATACTGCACAATTTTATACTGGAAATGCAAGCGGTAGCACGTCGCAAGCTGCTAATATTATTGAGACTTTGGAAGTGGGTAGAATGCCTGTTTTATTGGTGGATGAGGATACGGCGGCGACGAATTTTATGATTCGCGATCGCCGAATGCAGGAACTCATCGCTAAGGATAAGGAACCGATTACACCGTTTATTGATAAAGTTAAACTGTTGTACGCAGATTGCGGCGTATCGACTATTTTAGTCATGGGAGGAAGTGGCGATTATTTTGATGTGGCAGATACTGTGATTGCAATAGAAAATTTTCAAGCAGATGATGTGACGGGAAAAGCTAAAGAAATTGCTAAAAATTACTCTACTACCCGTGCTGATGAAGGGGGAAAATTTTTTGGTAAAATTACTCAAAGAGTGCCAATTCCTGCTAGTTTAGATCCGAGTCGGGGACGGCGAGATGTGCGGGTGAAGGTGCGGGATGTTGATGAATTGGCTTTCGGAACTGAGGAGATTGATTTGGGTGCTGTTGAGCAAATTGTCGACAGCGGACAGTTAAGGGCGATCGCTGCGGCAATGGTTTATGCTAAGCAGCAATACATGGACGGAAAACGCACTTTGTCAGAAATCATAGATTTGGTAATGGCGGATATTGAGGCGCAGGGGATGGATATTTTATCGCCTTTTCCTGAAGGGGATTTTGCGATGTTTCGGCGGTTTGAATTAGCGGCAGCAATTAATCGGCTTCGTAGTTTGTCCGTTGTTCCTAAGTAGACTTGCTTAATATAAGTATTGTTGTCCTACTTTTGATATGCTGACGAAAGTGAGTGCAAAAACCGCGATTGAAGTATGACAGGCAATATAGGACAACTGACTGCTTTAAGCGATCGACCGTATTTAGTATTAAGCAATCAAGGCGAGGTTTTACAGTTAGAGTTAAAACAGCAGCAGCACGTATTGGGGCGCGATCGCACTCGTGCTGATTTAGTCATTCCCGAACCCTGGCGCGCAGTTTCGGGCGTTCACGCTGTTTTGCGCCAAATTGGGGATAATTACTGGATTTACGACGGTGACGGGCAGCGGCCGAGCACTAATGGCTTATTTGTCGATCGCACTCGCATCACTCCCAATGACGGTTATTGTCTGAAAAACGGCACAGAAATTAAAATCGGTCTCGATCCTCAAAATCAAGTTTTGCTGAGTTATTTTAATCCGCTGGCGAATCAGGTTGCTGTCCCTAGCAAGCAGTCAATTCCTCTTAAGAATCGGTCGGTTTTGTTGGGCCGCGATCCAAACGCTTCCCTGCAATTAGATGCGCCGCTTGTTTCTAGACGCCACGCCACAATCGACCAAGACAGCCGCGGTAATTATATTTTGCGAGACCACAGCGTTAACGGGGTTTTTGTTAACGGTCAGCGAGTGACAAATTCTGTACAGTTGTCCGAGGGAGATGCAATTCGGATCGGCCCGTTTACTCTAATTTACCGCAGCGGTGAGTTGCAGATGCAAGACTCCGGCCATCAAATTCGTTTGGATGCTGACAGTCTGGTGATTCCGAAGCGTTTGGATAACATCACTTTGGCGATCGAACCGGGGCAGTTTGTGGCTTTAGTCGGCGGTAGCGGTGCGGGTAAATCTACTTTAATGCGGACGCTTTTAGGCATCGAAAAAACTACTAACGGCGCTGTGTTTCTCAACGGTGACAACCTGCGCCAAAACTTCAATATTTACCGCAATCAAATCGGTTACGTGCCTCAAGATGATATTGTACACGCCGATTTGACAGTAGAAGAAGTCTTGAGTTATGCAGCTAAATTGCGCTTACCTCCCGATACAGATGTCAAGCAGGTAGTCGCCAAAACTTTAGAAGATATTGAAATGACTCACCGTCGCAAGGCTTTGGTAAAACTGCTTAGCGGCGGACAGCGGAAGCGGGTCAGCATCGGAGTTGAACTGTTAGCAGACCCGAAACTTTTCTTTTTAGACGAACCGACTTCAGGACTCGATCCGGGTTTGGATAAGAAGATGATGCAACTGCTGCGAAAGTTAGCAAATCAAGGCCGGACGGTGATTCTGGTGACTCACGCGACGGCAAATATCACGATGTGCGATCGGATTGTGTTTATGGGTCGCGGCGGACGCCTTTGTTACTTCGGCCCGCCTAGGGAAGCCCTCGATTTTTTCGATATCAAAACTGGCGATTTTGCCGACATTTACAACGAATTAGAAACAGGAGAAACCAACGTTCAAAGCTGGGCAGAAAAGTTTAATAAATCTCCATACTATCAGCGCTATATTGTCAACCATTTCAGCACAGGCAAGGCTAATGCAAAAATCCCTCCTGCACCTTCTGCACCAAAATCTCAATCTTTTGTAAAACAACTCGTTTTGCTCGCCCAGCGCTATTTTCAGCTTATTTCGCGCGACTTAGTTAACTTGAGTTTAGCTCTTTTAACGGCTCCGATCGGCATTAGTTTGCTGCGGCTAGCCGTCAGAGATAAAGACCCGTTAATTGGAGTGCCGGAGGCAACTTTAGCACCTTTGGCGTTGCGAATTTTGTTTGTATTTACCTGTGCGGCGATTTGGGTAGGGCTGGCAACTTCTCTGCAAGAAATTGTTAAAGAATCTGCTATTTATCTGCGCGAACGTTTGGTCAATTTAGGATTGTTTGCTTATTTAGGTTCAAAAATTTTTATACTTTCTGGTTTGGCCGTATTGCAAACACTGTTAATGGTAGGAGTTATTCTGATTGCTTTTAAATCCCCCGAACCGAGTTTTATTTCCTGGCCTGTGGGAGCAAGTATTACCACCTTCCTAACTTTAATGAGCTGCATAAGCTTTGGATTAGTCGTTTCCGCGATTGTTAAAAATAGCTCCCAAGCTAATAGCGCTTTGCCTCTATTATTGCTGCCTCAGATTATTTTTTCTGGAGTTTTGTTTAAGATCGAAGGCGCGGCGAGCAAGTTTTCTTGGCTGATGTTAAGCCGCTGGTCTGTGGGTGCTTACGGCTCTTTAGTTAATGTGAATGGGATGGTTCCCGCGCCTACTACATTACCGGACGGGAGTACGCTTCCTCAGCCGTTTGAGCCTACTCCTGTTTACGATCCAACGTGGGAAAATTTGGGTTTAAATTGGGGTATTTTGTGCGTGCATATTTTCGTTTATTTGATGTTGACTCTGTGGTTGCAGAAGCGCAAGGATATTTTATAATTATAATTACGCCTTTTTAACTCACAGTTCCTTATCAAATCAGATAGTTGGAGAGATAAATGTTAGTTAAAACCAACGCAGTAGTAGAAATTGCTGCATCGCCTGAAGTAGTCTTTGATTTTGTTACGTCCCTGTCAAATCTGCCCAAAGTCTTTCGCGGATATGGCCCAATTCCAGCAATTATTAAAGCTGAGATGGCAGATGGTGGAGAAATGCGTGAAGGCGGCGTGCGGCGGATAGAAAATGCTGACACTTCGGTGATTGATGAAGAAATCATTACTTTCAAAAAGCCAGAAAGACAAGCCTACCGACTGGTTAGAGGGTTTAAGTTTCCGATTTCTCTACTCATTGAGTCTGGTGGCGGAGATTGGAATTTCACTGCCACAGCAAAGGGAACTCGGATTGATTGGGAGTTTTATTTTATGCTGACTTCTCCGGTATTCTATCCCGTTGGGTTGTTGCTCGTTCAGATTTTTATGCAAAAAGCTATGCAGCAGTGTTTAGAGAAAATTAAAGAATATTTGGCTAACCCAAGCGAATAGATTGTATGAATTATTGGCTGATGAAGTCGGAACCGGATGTTTATAGTATTGCGGATTTGAAGGGCGATCGCACTTCCATTTGGGATGGCGTTCGCAACTATCAAGCGCGCAATTTTATGCGAGAAATGAGTCGGGGAGATTTAGTATTTTTTTACCATTCTAATACTCAAATACCGGGAATTGCCGGGTTAATGCGCGTCATTGAATCTGGGATTGCTGATCCGAGTCAGTTTGATATGAATAGCGGATATTATGACCCTAAATCGCAGTTTGATGCTCCTCGCTGGCAAACTGTGAAAGTGGAGTTTGTTGAAGAGTTTGCTAAGTTAATATCTTTGGATGAACTGAAACAAAAGTTTAGTGCTGATGAGATTTTGCTGGTGAGGAAAGGCAATCGGTTATCGGTGATGCCGGTATCTGAAAGTGCGGCTGAGAAGATTTTGAAGATGACATAACTCTACCTAAATATGGTGCGCCAGCAGAGCGTTATTTCTTCAACAATCTAGAAGCTTAAAGCTGACGCACCATACCATTATTAACTAAAGACCGGCCGCACAAACTGCGG
This sequence comes from Microcoleus sp. Pol12B5, assembly GCF_036701335.1. NCBI lineage: Bacteria > Bacillati > Cyanobacteriota > Cyanophyceae > Oscillatoriales > Microcoleaceae > Microcoleus > Microcoleus sp. Pol12B5. The sequence continues at coordinate 62,240 of NZ_JAUBQQ010000002.1, forward strand.
CTCCAATTAACCCTACATTATCATTTAAAACCAATCTCACCGGCATCATTTCTAACAGCGAATCCATCCGGCCTTTGTGGGTAAAAGCTCGCATAAAACCCCCTTCTTGAATCAGCGGCAAAATTTTAGGAGCGATGCCGCCAGCTATGTACAAACCACCGTAAGGTAAAAGTGTCACAGCCATATTTCCTGCGACAGCGCCGTAAGCTTCTACAAACATTTGCATTGTTTGTTCGGAAAGCCGATCGCACTTTTTGAGTGCCGCCTGTGCAATTGTCGCCCCCGGATCGACAGTCTTCTCCGTTTTCCCGACTTCTGACTCCCATTGTTTGATAATTTCTCCTACCTCCGCTGATTCCGGGGCAAATTTTCTGTCCCGCAAAAACTGGTAAATTGCCACAATTCCCTGTCCCGAAACGACTCGCTCGATCGATATTCTGGGAATGTCGTGTTTTGCCAACAAATAATTCAGCAATTCAAACTCTAACTCCGATCGCGGCGCAAAATCACCGTGTCCCCCTTCCGAAGAAAAAACCCTCACCCCATTTACGTCGGGAATTGCAAAACAATTTCCCAAACCAGTACCTGCACCAATCACAGCAATTGGAGCATCTTGTCGGGGTTTTCCAACTTGCAAAGTCTGCAAATCTGTAGCATCCAAACCGCACACGCCGTAGCCAACAGCGACAAAATCATTAATTAAACTAACGTGTGATATTCCTAATTCCTGTTCCAGACGTTTCGCATCCAGCCTCCAAGGCAAATTAGTCAGTTTTGCAGTGTTATTAACCACCGGGCCTGCGATCGCAAAACAAGCTTTTTCAGGCAATGGCGCAAAATCCAATTTCATAGCAGCTTCCGTCAAAAACTGCTGCACCATCGGTACTAAATCGGGAAACTCCCCGCTCGGATAGCGAAACTCGTAAAGAGCATTCATTTCACCGTTAACAGTCCTTTCCACTAAGCGCAAAATAGTCTTAGTTCCGCCAATATCGCCCGCTAATAATAATGCCATAAATCTCTTTTTCCACCAAAGATAACATTCCCCATTTAAACACCCACAGTATTAATTGCCAACCAAGACCGCAGCACCTCAGCCACAGTCCAAGCTTGAGCCGTGCAACCCCGATGCGAGTGGGGGGCGTCGCCCTCAAAAATTTCGCCCAGACTGCCAACTCCGCCGGCTCTTATATGATGTACCATCGGTTCTAGGAATTCGCTCGCTTGTGCTGGGTTTTTGTATACGTGCAAGTGCGCCAAGACAAACGGGCCAATCAGCCAGCCCCAAACTGTGCCCTGGTGGTAGGCGCTGTCGCGCTGCAATTGGTCGCCTCCGTATGCGCCGCGATACTGGGGGTGCTGCGGCGAGAGGCTGCGGAGGCCCACAGAAGTCAGAAGCTGTTGAGCGCAGCCGTCCACCACGCCGCGCTGCTGGATGGGCGTCAGTAACGGTGTATAGCGGGTTTCTTGGCGCATCCCCGCTGACAAGGAGTTGGCGGAGTGAGGAGGAATCGAGTCTAGGGGCAGGGAAATGGCGAATATCTGGTTGGGCCGCAGGGAGCTATCGTGTCCGTCGGGGCCGTCCAGAACGTCGTAACAGTAACCGGTTGAGGCGTTCCAGAAGCGAGGAAATCCGGCGGCCGTTCGATCGCCCAATTGCTGGTATTCGTTGTGAGGCTTGCCGAGTTTTCGAGCAAAACTTGCCATAGCTTGTATAGCATTGTACCAAAGCGCGCTGAGTTCGATCGGCTTACCAATCCGGGGTGTCACCACCCAATCGCCGATTTTCGCATCCATCCAAGTCAGTTGCACGCCGATTTCGCCCGCGTAGACTAAACCGTCATCGGGATCGACGCGGATGTTATACCGAGTACCCTGCAAGTGCCAGTCAACAATCTCACATAACACCGGCCAGAGTTCGGTCAAAAGTTCGTCGTCGCCCGTGGCATCGATATAAGCGCGAATTGCCTCAAAGTACCACAGAGTAGCATCTGCGGTGTTGTATTCCGGTGCGCCGCCCGCATCCGGGAAGCGGTTCGGCAGCATTCCCCGATCGACATACCGCGCAAATGTCCGCAAAATCGATCGCGCAATTTCCCATCGCCCGGTACAGATTGTGAGGCCGGGTAGGGCGATCGTCGTGTCGCGCCCCCAGTCGCTGAACCAGGGATATCCGGCGATGATCGTTTTGCCTTCGGGTTCCTCCGGTAGGGGGCGGCTAACGATAAATTGGTCGGCGGCGAGCACTAAGTGATTGATCCAGTCGGGAGACTCGCTCACTTTTGACCAGTTTTGCAGCAGTTGTTGGTCATAAGTGCGACGAACTTCTAAAGCTGTACCGCCGTTGAGTTCGGTATTTTTCTCCGTGCTGGCTATCAATGTGAGAGAACTTCCCGGTGCGATCGTCATGTGAAAAGTCGCCGGGTGCAAGTGATCCTCGCAGTAGTCCAATCCGCGCCGCTTTTCGGCTGCTAGGTCAAATCCGTAATGCCAATTGTATAAAGGCGTAGAAACTCGAAAATTCGCCTCTGGTTCGGCATCCGTCAGCAGGTACAGGGGTACAGACTTGGGAAATGCAGTCACGCAAACCCCGCGTTCTAAGGTCTGTAAGCTCATCTGCCAGTCGCCGACGCTCGTTGTGTGGTGGTAGTCGCGGTAGTTGACTAGGGCTTTGACAGCGAGGGCGATCGGTTGTGAGGCGCGGTGCAGGCGGTATTGAATATATGTTGTGTTAGCACCTTGCTGCATCCAAATCCGCTTTTCCAGGATAGCGTCGGCGAGAGCAAACCTCCAAACAGGCGTCGTGCCTTCGAGGTGAAAGCTTTCGATGTATTTGTAGCCGTGGGGTTCCATCGTCGCGTCGGCCCAGCGGTTTGTATAAAGCGGATATGCGCGATCGTGATACACAGCCGTCTCGTCCAGCTTGGCGAGCATCAAAGTGCGTCCCAGCGGGGGTTTGAGGGCGGCTACCAGCAAGCCGTGATAGCGGCGGGTGAGAAGATTTGCGATCGTCCCGCTAGCGTAACCGCCGATCCCGTTTGTGACCAACCACTCGCGAGATTCCGCCGAGTCGAGATTGCAGCAGATTTCCCGTCCAAAAGCCATAACCATAAAATCCACACTCGCGCTGATTTTTGACCTATCTTTAGGTAGATTTTCGACATGATATCAACCAGAAATATTAACGATTTCAGACCGTTAATTTGGCGATCGACCCCGTGCCGATTCCTGTTCTAATTTCGACATCACCAACCGCTAATTTTGCCGCTTACCCAATTTTCCCCTTTGATGCCTCTGTCTAAAGTTAGTTGTTTGTTATATTAAGTAATATTACCGTCTAAACAGGCGCTGAACGTTAAGGGCAAGCATTTGATAGCGCGTCGGGCGATCTGACTACAAACCTATTTTATAAGGAGAACAGCTCAAAGTGAAGATAGGAGCAAATTACCTCGGCAATAACCAATGTGAATTTACCGTTTGGGCGCCCACCCTCAAACAAATCGCAGTCCAAATTGTTTCCCCAAAAAAACGCCTGATACCCCTGCAACAATCCGCAGAAGGTTATTGGCAAACCACAGCTACAGACATCGAACCAGGAACCCTTTACACTTATCAAATCGAAGGAAAAACCGACCGACCAGACCCAGCCTCAAAATATCAACCCCAAGGCGTGCACGCTCCGTCGCAAGTAATAGATGAAAATATTTTTACTTGGACTGACACAAATTGGCAAGGCGTGCCGCTAGCCGAAATGATTATTTACGAACTGCACGTCGGCACATTCACCCAAGCCGGAACATTTGAAGCAATAATTTCCCAGCTAAAACAACTTAAAGAATTGGGAATCAACGCCATCGAAATTATGCCAGTAGCCCAATTTCCTGGCGCTCGAAACTGGGGATATGACGGCGTATATCCCTACGCCGTTCAAAACTCCTACGGCGGCCCCGAAGGCTTCAAAACACTCGTCAACGCCTGCCACGAACACGGCATTTCAGTAATTCTCGATGTAGTTTACAACCACCTCGGCCCCGAAGGAAATTATCTCAGGGACTTCGGCCCCTACTTTACCTCAAAATACGGATCAATTTGGGGAGATCCCCTCAACTTCGACGACGCCTACAGCGACGGCGTGCGTAACTACTTTCTTGAAAATGCTCTATACTGGTTTCGAGACTATCACATTGATGCCCTGAGATTAGATGCAATTCAAGCAATATTTGAAGTAGGTGCAAGACCTTTTTTACAAGAACTATCCGATGCCACAGCCGATATTTCCCAAGAACTAGGACGGCAACTTTACTTAATAGCCGAAAGTGACTTAAATGATGTCCGCACTGTACGTCCCAAAGAACTCGGTGGCTTCGGACTAGACGCCCAATGGTGCGATGATTTCCACCACGCACTTCACGCCTTGCTCACCGGAGAAAACGACCGATACTACCAAGATTTCGGCAAGTGCGAACACTTAGAAAAAGCATTCAAAGAAAGCTTTGTTTACTCCGGCCAGTACGCCCCCCACAGAAAGCGGAGACACGGCAATTCTGTTAAGGATGAACCGGGTCATAAATTTCTGGTTTTTGCCCAAACCCACGACCAAATCGGCAACCGCATTTTGGGAGACAGACTATCCAAAATAGTTGACTTTGAAGGATTGAAACTCGCAGCCGGCACTGTTTTAATTTCTCCCTACATTCCCTTCTTTTTTATGGGAGAAGAATACGGAGAAGAAGCACCGTTTTTTTACTTCGTTTCCCACTCGGACGAAAACTTAATTGAAGCTATCCGCAAAGACAAACAACAAGAATTTAAAATCTTTGAAGGCCGAGGCGAGTTTCACGACCCCCAGAGTCCTGAGACTTTCGATAAGTGTAAGTTAAACTGGGAAAAACAAACCGGAGGCAAACACAAAATCCTTTGGGAATGGCACCAACATTTGATTCAACTGCGGCGGACAATACCAGCGCTTAAAAAACTCGACAAAAACAGTCTAGAAGTGTCCAGCATTGAAGCGGAAAAAATCTTATTTCTACGTCGCTGGACAGATGACAGCCAGATATTCTGCATTCTAAACTTCAACACGCAAGATGTTGCTTTTACGGCTGCACTGCCCCAAGGCAACGGTCACAAAATTTTAGACTCTGCTGATGAAAAATGGATGGGTTCAGGTTCTAGCTTGCCTGAAAAGATAACTTCAGAGCAAAAAATGACCATTAAACCGCATAGTTTTGCACTCTATGAATTAGAGTAATTAAAACGGGAGGCAGAGCTTCAAATACAGGCGTTCCCAGGCAGAGCCTAGGAACAAGCAACAGGAGGCAGAACCTCTCTCGTTCTCAGCCTCTGTCGCGGAATCTAGTCCCACAAGAAACGGGAGGCAGAGCCTATCTCGTTCCCAGCCTCTGCCGGGGAATGCAGTCGAGGAGGCTCTGCCTCATATATTAAAAAAGAAAACCCTAAACAAGCAGGAGTAAAATTAACATGATGAGAATTCCCACAACAACTTATCGGATTCAATTTCATGGAGGTTTTAACTTTGAAGCCGCCAAACAAATCCTTAGCTATCTAGAAGATTTAGGAATTACCGACCTTTACGCTTCACCGATATTTAAAGCCAGAAAAGGCAGCTCTCACGGATACGATGTCGTTGACTCAAATCAGCTCAATCCCGATTTGGGAACATCAGAAAATTTTGAAGCCCTCACATACGAAATCAAGAAACGGAACATGGGATGGCTGCAAGATATTGTCCCGAACCACATGGCTTACGACACTCAAAATTTGTTGCTGTTAGACGTATTGGAACACGGGCCAGATTCCGACTATTTCGATTACTTTGATATTGAATGGAATCATGCTTACGAACATCTCAGAGGTCGAGTGCTGGCTCCGCTGCTGGGCAATTTTTATGGAGAGTGTTTGGAAAATGGCGAGATTCAACTCAAATACAGCGAAAATGGGCTGAGCATCAATTATTATAGCTTAAAATTGCCCGTAAGAATTGAATCTTATGCTAAATTTATTAGTCATAATTTGGGGCATTTAGCCAGAGAATTAGGCAGACGCCATCCAGATTTTATCAAGTTTTTAGGAATTCTTTATTTGATTAAAAATACACCTTCAGAAACTAAAGGTAAAACCCGATACGATCAGATAGCTTTTGTCAAAGGGCTGCTGTGGGAACTCTACAACCAAAATCCCCTTGTACAGGAATTCATTGATGAAAATATCAAAGTTTTTAACGGAGAAAAGGGGAATGCCGAAAGCTTTAATCTGCTAGACGATTTGCTTTCCGAGCAGTTTTACCGTCTGTCTTTCTGGAAAGTGGGGGCAGAAGAAATTAACTACCGAAGGTTTTTTACGGTCAACGAGCTTATTTCGGTAAAAGTTGAAGAGATTAAAGTTTTTCACAAAAACCATGCTCTGATATTCGACATGGTTGATGAGGGAAAGTTTACCGGATTGAGAATCGACCACATCGACGGACTTTACGACCCCACAGAATATTTGAAACGGCTCCGGGAGAAAGTCGGAGATACTTACATTACTGTTGAAAAAATTCTGGAACACGAAGAAGATTTGCCGTCATATTGGCCGATTGAGGGAACGAGCGGCTACGACTTTTTGAATTACGTAAACGGCGTTTTTTGTCGGTGCGATCGCGAACAGCAATTTAGCGAAATATATCAGAGATTTACTCGCTTGAATGTTCCCTATGAACAGTTATTTTTAGATAAAAAAGGACTGATTGTTGAGAAAAACTTGGCGGGAGATGTAGACAATCTAGCTCAACTTTTGAAGAATATCTCCGGTCAGTCGAGACAGGGAAATGACTTTACTCGTCCCGGTTTGGAAAAAGCATTGGCGGCTGTTTTGACAATTTTTCCAGTCTACCGAACTTACATCAATCAAGACGGTTTGAGAGAGTCCGATCGCACTTACGTACAATATGCGATCGCCCATGCCAAACAACAAGCACCCAGACTCCTCAAGGAACTTAAATTTATCGAAACGGTGCTGTTACTGGAAGAAGAAGAAACTCTAACACCAGAACAAAAAGAGCAGCGTCGGCACTTTGTAATGAAACTCCAGCAGTTGACGGGCCCATTAATGGCAAAAGGCGTTGAAGACACGCTTTTATACGTCTACTATCGGCTTTTATCCCTCAACGAAGTGGGAGGAAATCCCAGTCAGTTCGGCGTGTCGCTGGGAGATTTTCACGAGTTCAACAAACAACAGCAAGTCGCTTGGCCGCACAAAATGAATGCTACAGCTACCCACGATACCAAACGCGGCGAAGATGTGCGAGCCAGAATAAACGTTTTGTCAGAAATTCCCGATGAATGGGAACAGCAAGTCAGGTCTTGGAGAGAGGTAAACTCTTCTAAGAAAGTCAACTTTGCGAATCGAATGGTTCCAGATACTAATGACGAATACTTCCTGTACCAAACTCTGCTTGGCAGTTTTCCCTTTGAGGGAATTGAAAACACTGATTATGTCGATCGCCTGAAAGATTATGTGATTAAAGCTGTCCGCGAAGCAAAAGTTTATACGGCTTGGCTGAGACCGGATAACGATTACGAAGCTGGTTTTATGACCTTTGTCGATACCGTTCTCGAACCTTCGGAACAAAATCAGTTTCTCAACAAATTTACACCTTTCTGTAAAAAAGTAGCTAATTACGGAATTTTCAATTCTTTATCTCAAACGCTGCTGAAAATCACGGCTCCGGGCGTTCCCGACATTTATCAAGGGACGGAATTCTGGGATTTAAGCCACGTCGATCCGGATAACCGCCGTCCCGTGGATTTTGAGCGCAGAATCGAGGTTTTGCGGGAAATTAAAGAGCAAGCTCAGACGGATATTTTGCAACTGGTTGAAGATTTGATTGCGACGCGAGAAGACGCGAGAATTAAGTTGTTTTTGACGGCAAGAGCCCTAGAAGCGAGAAAAAAATACTTGCAAGTTTTTCAATCTGGCGATTATCTGCCCCTGGAAGCAGTTGGCACGTTTAAAGATAATGTTGTTGCCTTTGCCAGAAGCTTTGGAGAGACTACAGTTATTGTCATTGCTCCCCGGTTTTTGACGGGAATTGTCAAACCGGAAGAAATGCCGATCGGCAAACAAGTCTGGAAAGATACTAATTTGAAATTATCCGAGCAAATGCCGTCGGTTTGGAAAGATGCAATTACAAATCAGGCGGTAGAAAGTAACGGTACTTTGGCAATTGGTGACGCTCTTACTTACTTTCCTGCAGCTCTGCTGATCGGTAAAAAATAGCAATGAAAAGCTGGAAAATTTACTAACTTTCCGAGATTCCCAGGAGGCAGACTTGAGGCTCTCCCTCAATAAAATATTGCTTCCCCGGCACAGCCTGGAAGTAAACGGGTAGGGACAGGGCAATGCCCTGTCCCTTTTTAGAATTGATGTTATATCAAATCCGTTAGCATCGGAATAGTAAATTCAAGTTCGCTGTTGACGGTTGACGGTTGACTGTTTACTGTTCACTGTTGACTGTCAACCGTCAACCGTCAACATCATAAGGAGTGTAACCGGAAATGATATTAAACCTGATTTGAAGCCAAAAAACGGATCGGCCCTACCAACCAAACAAAATTTATATACATAAGACGGCAAACACAACACAACCTATACGGTTTGCCACAATACCCGAATCGCTCCAACCCCGTACATTAGGAAGAGTAAAGAAAAGCAGTCAACAACTGTAGCGGTGCAAACCTCATGAATGCAACCGTCCCCCAAAAGGTTCGGTAAACACGCCTTCATCGCCTGGTCTAACCACCCGCAGTATAGAGATAAGCACCTATCTAAGACTGTATTAAAGCAGGACTCACTATCCGTACACCCCCCACAGGTGAAATCGCAGTCCTGAATAACCAGACTATCACACAGATAGAAAACCAAAATTTTGTAGAGATTGGAGCCGGAACACCCCTATGGGAAAAGTAGTTGGAATTGACTTAGGTACAACAAACTCCTGCGTCGCAGTTATGGAAGGCGGCAAACCCACCGTCATAGCCAACGCCGAAGGGGGTCGCACCACACCTTCTGTAGTAGCATACGCTAAAAATGGGGATCAACTTGTCGGACAAATCGCCAAGCGTCAAGCCGTGATGAACGCCGAAAACACCTTTTACTCAGTAAAACGGTTTATCGGGCGTCGGGTTGATGAAGTAACCCACGAAACCACTGAAGTTTCCTACAAAGTTCTCAAAGTCGGCAACAGCCTCAAACTAGACTGTCCCGCCCGTGGCAAGCAATTTGCCCCAGAAGAAATTTCTGCACAAGTTCTCCGCAAACTCGTAGAAGACGCCAGCAAATACCTCGGCGAAACTGTTACCCAAGCGGTAATTACTGTTCCCGCTTACTTTAACGACTCCCAGCGCCAAGCTACGAAAGACGCGGGAAAAATTGCTGGTATAGAAGTGCTGCGGATTATTAACGAACCTACAGCAGCAGCTTTAGCTTACGGGTTAGATAAAAAGAGCAACGAAACCATCCTCGTATTTGACTTAGGTGGCGGTACTTTCGACGTATCTATTCTCGAAGTAGGCGACGGCGTGTTTGAAGTGTTAGCAACTTCTGGAGACACTCACCTCGGCGGTGACGATTTCGATAAAAAAATTGTTGATTTCATCGCTAATGAATTCCAAAGAGCCGAAGGCATTGACCTCCGCAAAGACAAACAAGCACTGCAACGCCTGACGGAAGCAGCAGAAAAAGCCAAGATTGAGCTTTCAAGCGTTACCCAAGCAGAAATCAACCTGCCGTTTATTACCGCGACTCAAGACGGGCCAAAACACTTGGACACGACTTTGACGCGGGGCAAGTTTGAAGAACTGTGCTCGGATTTGATCGATCGCTCCCGCATCCCTGTTGAAAATGCGATCCGCGACGCCAAATTAGACAAATCTGCAATTAATGAAGTCGTCTTAGTTGGTGGTTCTACGCGCATTCCTGCGGTGCAAGAACTGGTTAAAAAACTTCTTGGCAAAGACCCCAACCAAACGGTAAACCCGGATGAAGTGGTCGCAGTCGGTGCAGCAATTCAAGCCGGCGTACTCTCCGGCGAAGTCAAAGACATCTTGTTGCTCGACGTTACTCCGCTGTCTCTCGGCGTCGAAACCTTGGGTGGCGTGATGACCAAAATCATTCCCCGCAACACCACTATTCCTACCAAGAAGTCGGAAACTTTCTCGACTGCTGTAGATGGCCAAACAAACGTGGAAATTCACGTTTTGCAAGGCGAACGGGAAATGGCGAATGATAACAAGGATTTGGGAACCTTCCGCTTAGATGGAGTTCCACCAGCCCCCCGTGGCGTACCTCAAATTGAAGTTACTTTCGATATCGATGCTAACGGTATTTTGAATGTAGCTGCTAAGGATAAAGGTACTGGCAAGGAGCAATCGATTAGCATTACTGGTGCTTCTACTTTGCCCAGCAATGAAGTCGAGCGCATGGTGAAGGAAGCCGAATCGAATGCTTCTGCTGACAAAGAGCGTCGCGAAAAGATCGATCGCAAAAACCAAGCTGATTCTCAAGCCTATCAAATCGAGAAGCAGTTAGCAGAATTGGGCGATAAAGTTCCCGCTGATGACAAAACTAAGATTGAAGGGTTGCTCAAAGACTTGCGCGAGGCCATTGGTAGTGAAGATGACGATCGCATCAAAACCCTAACAACAGAGTTGCAGCAAGCATTCTACGCTGTCAGCAGCAACCTTTACCAGCAAGCAGGCGGCCCAACTGACGGCCCTGGTGGCCCCGGCGGCTACGGAGACGGTGGCCCGACAGGTGGCGGCGACGACGTGATTGACGCCGACTTCACTGAAGGCAACAAATAACAGGCTAAATTAAAAGCCCCCAGCTAGAAGCAAGAAACCCGGTTTTGAACAGAAACCGGGTTTCTGTTCATTCAAAAACAAACAAAAGGCGATCGCCCAAAATCAGTAAAAATCTGCTTGAGGCATAGTGAAAAAAATTGAATATGCTTCAATAAATATCATAAACTAGCAGTAATATCGCAATCGAGAGCCATTAAATGTCACGTTCTCCTATACAAAGTTCCTCCCCAAATAACCCCAGCCCATCTCATGTAGCATCCTTGCGCCGACTGCGCCGGATCAGCCATTTACTAGACAATGCAATTCCGATTCCCGGCACAAAGTACCGCATCGGACTCGATCCTATACTGGGACTGATACCGGGCGGCGGCGATGTAATCAGTTCAATTTTTGCAGGATATGTTGTCTTCAAATCCGCTCAAATGGGAGTGCCTCAAGAGACATTAGTAAAAATGGCAGCTAATATCGTATTTGATACAGTAGCTGGTACTGTACCGGTAGCCGGAGATTTGTTGGATGTTGCTTGGAAAGCTAATGTCAAAAATATAGAATTGCTGGATGCTCATTTAGGTTCCCCTGAACAAGGCAAAAAAGCCGATTGGCTATTTGTGGCAGCGTTGCTGTTGGGTTTGATATTAATTGTCGGAGGCGTGATTTTCTTGAGTGTGATGCTTTTTGGATGGCTCTTTCAAGTAATTATAGGGCGTTAATTGGGGTTTGATGAGGAAGATAAATCACTTTCTTTGTGTCATATTAATAGCATATAATCGGGAAAAATTTTCCTGAAAAATCATCTTTGAGGATGATTACGGGAATGAAAAAACATCTGGGTCAAACTACCCATATGGTGCGTTGCTTTTTTTATGCCTCAACAAAGAGCTAACATCTCACTGATCCGTACATTACAAACAGGGCGAGTGGAAACAAACCCAACACTTTTTTTACTGCAATACTTGAGAAAAATAATAGGAGTATTAGCTACAAAAAAAACAGTGGCTGCAATCAATCTTCAATAAATAATAAAGTGTGTCAGGGTTGAAAAATTCAACCAAATCTTACCAATAAAAGTTCTGATTCTCTTGCCAAGAAGAGATATGTGGCAGAAATCTGAGATCTTGCACCATTCTCAAGAACAGGCTTTCCGGCCTGTTCCACAAGAAAAATCCCTCTGGATATTAAAAAGTATATCTTAAGTGTATTGACAAATATTATTTAATTTGCATATAGCTGTAAATATTCTTTGAAACTAGGGATTGACCCGATCGCCCTTGAGTCCGATATAGTGATATAATCCAGACTATAATATCAAATTGATATAAATGCTTGAATTATCAGCCCTTGGACTGCTACAGTTGCAACCCATGCACGGCTATCGGCTAAAGCAAAAACTGGAGCTGTTTATGAGCAGTTGCATCAGCGTCAACTATGGAGCGATTTACCCACTCCTGAAGCGCTTGGAAGAGCGAGGCCAGATTGCGACAATTGCCGAAGAAGCCGGAGATGCGGGCTGTCCGCGCAAAATCTACGGAATTACCGCCCAAGGGCGCGAACTCTGGCGGCAAAAAATGCTCGAACACCCTCAAGAAAGCTGGGTTAACAGTGGTTCCCGGTTCCAAATCAAGTTTTTCTTTTTTGGCGACTTAGAACCTGCTGAACGGCTGAAGCTATTGGAACACCGCTTGCGAGCCTGCTACACCCGGCAAGACTACATCGAAAGTCTCAAGAGCGAATATCCACTAACAGATGACTATCAATTTGCCTCTCGCGATCGCTGCAAGTCAGTGCTGGCGTCAGAGATAGAGTGGTTAACCGAGCAACTAGCCAAGGAAAAAAGTGCGATCGCCGGAGTGCGTGACTCCCCTATCTCCGCTGAATCCGCCGACTCCCAGGGAAAAATCCTTCTAACTCACCCACTCAGGTGAGTCATAAGAAGGATGTGTAATCTTCCCTGCCTATCGTAACTTTTGAGAAATAACAAAAAGCTTTCCTAAAAATAATCACTCCCTGGCTTGGCTACCTGCGATCGGACTAAAGCGCTTCACATACCCCAACCCATTAAAAAGGGACTTTCCAGATTCCATCCTGTTTAAAAGCGCTTGTCCTTATTCCCCCTCTATTTGAGGGGACACCGGAGGAATCAAAGATTCGGCCAAAGTCTCAGTAAGTCAGAAGTTAAAAAAAATCTAAGTGGTGCTGCCCATGAGTTATTCTAAATCCCCAGAATCCGTCGTTGAAGCCCAAGAGCAAAAATCTCCCACACCGGAACTGCACCCAATGGATGCAGACAGCGAGCAACGGCAGGATTCTGCAGCCATTGCCGATCGCCCCCAACCTGTTGCTAAACCCGAACTGCACCCAACCGATGCAGACAGCGATCAACCAGAAGATTTTGCAGCCGTTGCCGATCGCCCCGAACGTGCTGCTAAACCACGATCGCGCTGGCCCCTAATTGCCGCGATCGCGATCGCCACAGGCGCAGCAGGTTTCGGCTGGTACTCGTGGCAATCGGGTCATAATCGCGCACAGCAACCGGCAGCAGCAGCCCAACCCCCAGGCATACCAGTCAAGCTCGCAGCCGTACAAACCAGCTCAGTCCAAGAAGCCTCCGAATTTGTCAGCAGCTTAGAGGCCAAGCGTTCGGTAGAAATCAAACCCGAAGCAGAAGGGCTAGTCACCGAGATTTTTGTCAAATCCGGGGACTTCATAAACAAAGGACAAGCCATCGCCCGCATGAAAAGCGACAGCGCCCAAGCTGACTTGAGGCAATCTCAAGCCAACCTGATCCGCGCTCAATCCCACTTAGCCGAGTTGCAAGCAGGAACCAGGCCCGAAGAAATCGCCCAAGCTCAAGCCCAAGTCGCGCAAGCCCAAGCCAACCTCGCCCAACTGCGATCGGGCTCTCGGCCAGAAGAAATTGGTCAAGCCCAAGCCCGCGTTAGCCAAGCTGAAGCTGACCTCGCCGATGCCCAAACAGGTAGCCTCTTAGAAGACATCGCCCAAGCAAGAGCGCAAATAGAAGCAAGCACAGCCGAAGCAAAATTAGCCACCCAGCAGCTTGCCAGATATCAGGCATTGGCAAGAGAAGGTGCAGAATCTGCCAACACTCTTGAGCAATACACCCAAAAAGAAGGCAGCGCCAAAGCCAACCTCCGAGAAGCTCAAAGGCGGTTTGAGCAGCGACAAAAGAACAGACAAGCCGAGATCGAGCGCCGGACAGCAGCCTTGCAACAGCAGCGGCAAGCTTTGCGGCAATTGCAAAACGGTTCGCGCCCAGAGGAAATAGCCAAAGCCGAAGCAGAAGTTGCACAAGCCAAGAGCAGATTAGCGCAGTTAGCCAACGGCACTCGCCAAGAACAGCTCGATCAAGCTGAAGCGCAAGTTGCCGAGGCCGCCGCTCAAGTGCGCGGCTTTGAAGTACAACTACAAGAAACTGCCGTCATCGCGCCCTTCGCAGGAGTCATCGGCGACATACCAGTGAAAGTAGGTGATTACTTGCAAAAAGGTGATGCCCTTGCCACCCTGACTGAGAACCAATTGCTAGATTTGCGGTTATCAATTCCTTTGGAACGGCAGCCTCAATTACGCTTAGGGCTGCCAGTACAAATGCTCGACGCTCAAGGTAAGGCGATCGCCCAAGGTCAAATCAGCTTTATCTCCCCCAACGTCAGCGCCAATTCCCAAACAATTTTAGCTAAAGCCACCTTTCCCAACCCCACCGGCGAACTGCTTAATCTCCAGTTTGTAAAAGCTAAAGTCATCTGGAAACAGAACCCCGGAATTTTAGTTCCAGTAACAGCAGTCACTCGCTTAGGTGGGGAAACTTTTGTCTTCACAGCTCAAAAGCCGGAACAGCCAAAACCTGGGATGCCACCTTTAGTAGCGCGACAAAAATCCGTGAAATTGGGAGCCATTGAGGGGAATAATTATCAAGTTATTCAAGGTTTGAAAGCCGGGGAAAAAATTGTTACCGCAGGCATCCTTAACCTGACAGACGGTGTTCCGATTATGGCTCAAGAGGAAGGGGGAAAAGCTGGGGAAAAATTACCAGTAGGAAGCAAAAAATAAGGTATGTTGTTGCGCTTTAGCACTCTTAATTCACTTCTTAAGAGCGCACAAGCGCAACTACGTACTGTATGTGAAACTACTTGATTGCTCAGCTATTAAAAAAGGGGAAATTTTAATTTTTGACGTAAGTCTAATTAGGAATTAGAAATTACGAATTATCAACTAACAACTACCCATTACCCAAATAATGTTTGCAGATTTCTTTATTAAACGACCAGTCTTTGCTAGCGTCTGCGCCTTAATTATTATCTTGGTAGGGGCAATCAGCATCCCCAGCATACCTATCGAGCGCTTCCCCGACATTAGCCCTACCCAAATCAACGTCACAGCTAACTATAGCGGGGCGAGTGCTGAAATTGTCGAAAATGCCGTTACCAACATCCTAGAAAGGCAAATCAACGGGGTTGAAGGACTAAAATATCTAACTTCCAGTAGTAGTAACGATGGCACCAGCACCATTACAGCTACCTTTGATTCCTCGCGCAACAAAGACATTGCCGGCGTCGATGTTCAAAATCGAGTTGCAGTTGCTCAACCACAACTACCAGATGCCGTACAACGCACAGGAGTTAGAGTTACAAAACAATCTACAAGTCTCCTATTAGCGATCGGTTTATTTACAGAAAATAAAGAATACGACACCATCTTTTTAAGCAACTACGCTGACCTATATTTAGCAGATGCCTTAAAACGGGTAAAAGGTGTGGGCGACGTGCGAATTTTTGGGGAAAGACGCTATGCAATGCGTTTGTGGATAGACCCTAATAAATTAGCAGCTCGCCGTCTCACAATGCAAGATGTAACGAGAGCTCTCAACGAACAAAACTTGCAAGTTGGTGCTGGGAGAGTTGGTCAAGAACCTGCTCCACAGGGACAAATGTATCAAATTGACTTGCGTGCTGAAAGTCGCCTGAAAGAACCAGCAGAATTTGAAGAAATCGTCCTCAAAACCGAGACAAATGGAACCTTAGTTAAATTAAAAGATGTGGGTAGAGCAGAACTAGGGGCAGAAAATTACAGCTCATTTCTGCGATTTCGAGGCAATGATGCAGTAGGTTTAGGGATTTACCAACTGCCTGGAAGTAATGCTTTGAATGTTGCCCATGCCGTCAAGACAGAAATGGAAAAACTAGCTGTTGCTTTCCCTCCGGGGCTGATACATAGAGTAGCACTGGACACGACTTTGTTTGTAGAAGAGTCGATGGCAGAAGTAGTCAAGACCTTATTTGAAGCTGTCTTGCTAGTTGTTATAGTTATTTTTGTTTTCTTGCAAGACTGGCGCACAACTATTATTCCTATCATCACAATTCCAATTTCTTTGATTGGGACGTTTGCCTTTATCAAAGTTTTCGGATTTACGATTAACAGTTTATCTCTTTTTGGTCTGACATTAGCGACGGGATTAGTGGTTGATGACGCTATCATTGTAGTAGAAAATATTGACCGCCTGATCCGCCAAGGCATGAATGCCCGCGAAGCGGCTTTTGAGTCAATGCGGGAGCTTTTTAGCGCTGTAATTGCGACTTCTTTAGTGTTGATGGCGGTGTTCGTGCCAGTGGCATTTTTCCCCGGAACTACGGGAGCGCTTTATAAACAATTTGCGCTGACGATTGCTTTTTCAGTATTGCTTTCTACCTTTATTGCTATTACTCTAACGCCCTCACTTTCAGCTATATTACTGCGTCGGGGGCCGAAGTTTGGGGGCCCGTTAGGTTGGGTTTTTGACCGTTTTAATGGAGTTCTCAATTGGGTACAGCGGCAATATCGGAAATCCTTAATATTTCTAACAGGAATTAAAACTATTGTCACCCTCGTGTTCATCGCTTCTCTAGGAGTAACAGCTTGGCTTTATTTATCAGTCCCCACAGCATTCATCCCGGAAGAAGACCAGGGCTATTTTATGACAATTATTCAAGGGCCCCAGGGTGTTTCGCTGCAATACACTCAGAAAGTAATGGATCAAGTAGAACAAGAAATCCTCAAACTTCCTGAAGTTGTCGGGACTTTTTCAGTGGGTGGATTTGGTTTTAGCGGTAGCACTTCTAATCAAGGCATTATATTTACTACACTGAAATCCTGGGAAGAACGTCACGGAGAAGATCAAACTGTACAAGCGATTATTGGTAAGTTGCGGGGTCAGTTTTTCTCGATTCCCGAAGCTAGAATTTTTCCTGTGAATCCGCCGGCTATTCAAGGTTTAGGTCAATTTGGGGGTTTCCAATTTCAATTGCAAGATCGCAAAGGTAACAGCGGTTTAGATGGCTTAGTCCAGACTATGGGCGGGATTTTGAAGCAGGCAAATCAGACACCGGGATTGCAAGCGGTATTTAGTACGTTTGCTGCGAATACGCCTCAGTTAATTGTGGAGGTTGACCGCAATCGAGCTAAGGCTCTAGATATTCCCATTAATGATGTTTTCAGTACGTTACAAACGGCTCTGGGTGCTCAGTATGTGAACGATTTTAACCTCCAGCAGCGCAATTATCGGGTTTATGTTCAGGCGGATAAACAGTTTCGTGATAACCCTGAAGATATTGGGAAATTGTATGTGCGTTCTGGAAAGAATGAAATGGTTTCTTTGAGCAATTTGGTGAAGATCACTCCGGTGGTGGGGGCTCAAACTGTTAACCACTACAATTTGTATAGGTCAATTGAAATTACTGGCTCTCCTGCTCCGGGAGCGAGTTCTGGACAGGCGCTAAAATCGATGGAAAAGGTGTCGGCTCAAGTGTTGCCATCGGGTTTTGGCTATGAATGGTCGGGGAGTTCTTTAGAAGAAATTGAATCGGGGGGTCAAGCACCGATTATTTTTGGTTTGGGGCTGATTTTTGTGTTCTTGGTGTTGGCGGCTCAATACGAAAATTATGTCGATCCTTTCATTATTTTGCTATCGGTGCCTCTGGCGATTTTGGGTGCACTTTTAGCTCAGTCGTTGCGGGGTTTGGCGAATGATGTTTATTGCCAGATTGGTTTGGTGATGTTGATTGGATTGTCGAGTAAAAATGCGATTTTAATCGTGGAGTTTGCGAACCAGTTACGGGAGCAGGGATATTCAATTGCTAAGGCGGCAGTTGAGGCTTCTCAAGAGCGTTTACGACCGATTTTGATGACTTCTCTGGCTTTCATTTTGGGTATTGCTCCTCTGGTTAACCCAGAAGGTGCGGGTGCAGCGAGCCGCCGATCGCTAGGGAATGCGATCGCGGGGGGAATGGTTGTTTCTACTGTGTTGAGTTTGTTTATAGTGCCGGTTCTGTATGTGGTGGTTGTCTCGGCTCGCGATCGCTTTAAGAAGCGCGATCGCCCGCAAAATCCGCCCGAGGATGGCACAATTTTGAACGGGAAAACAACTCACCACGAGGAGATTGAACGCGATAAAGTATCGCCGTTGTAGTTGGTAAGTTGAAAAGGCGATCGTTTTGTGAGTCTCATTGGTGCGATCACCCAAAACCCCCCAATCCCGCATCAAAACCCCCAAAGTCCCCAGATTAGTCCGGGGATCAATTCTTCAATCCAAAATCCAAAATGGATTGACGGCGGCCCCCATCTGCGGCTACGCTTTGAAGTTAGAGGTTGCTTGCTTGTAGAGGAGGCAGCCCGCGTCGCCCAAAAATCTAGTTGCACTGCCCAAAGCTGCTCGTAACAGCAATGGACAGCTAACCGCCAAACTGATCACAGCAGTCTGGAGGCTAACGGAGTATCTTAACATCCTCTGTAGCCGCCCTGCTATGTGTTGAAATGCGGGGCGGCTGGGTTTTTGGGTTTTTCTAGAAAACCCAAAACCAGGAGAACATATTATGTCACAGGAATTCTTGCCTGACGACAACAAGTCCGATCGCCCAAATGACGACTCAGCAGCAGTATGCGAACAGGAAGTGGTGCTGTTAACGGTTGTCGGTTCGCCCAAGGGTGTCAGGGAAACAATACTCACTTTGTACCGACTGGGATTTGCCGAAGTCGGCGATTGGAGTCCCCTACAACGTGCGGCTAATCCGAAGCAGGTGATGAGCGTACTGATCCGTCGTTCGCGGGCTAACCGTACACCGCCGAGAAAATCTGGACGGTAAGCTGCGCTGTCCTTTTGATTGAAGCGAAAAATCTTCGTGGGGTGGGCGTCTCGCCCGCCCTAAAAATACAATTACTTACTGGGCGTTGATATTGGATTTCAGGGTAAAAGTAAGAGACTGGCGATCGCAGGCAACAATTTACTGCAAGCTTCTACCAACGTCGCCGCACTAGGTAAACCAGCAATTGTCCCTTTCAAAATTTTCATTGCCGTTTTCCCCGTCTTTTGCATTGTGCTTTCTTGGGGATTTTTCCCGACTTCTGCCAAAGTTTTTACCTGGTCCAATGCTTCAGCTTTATCATCATCAGATAAATCCGTTTCAGCCTCGATCGCTGTTTGTAACTCAGTCAATAATTCTTTGATTCCCGGTTCATCTGGTTTAGCAGAATCAGATAATTGATTAATTGTATTGGCAACAGTACCGCTGATATCACCTAAACTTAAGGCTCCTGCACCACTAGCGTTAACGGTTCCGCCTGTAATTTCTATTTTGCGACTTTGGTCGATTTGGTCACTCATAGCTTTACTCATCGATCTAGATTTCACTTCATTAGTAATCTTAACATTAACAGGTCGCCTAGCCAACAACTTTATAAGTTCATTTAGCTCCGAACTTTTCTGACGGTAAAATTATATTTCTCTACCTTTAGCTTGCAGTTCAGATTTGTACTTGGCTTCTAAATTTTTGATAATTTGCTCATAGGCCTGGATAATTCGAGTAAGACTTTCGTCATTTTGCATGGTTTGGCTCAGAGTTTATGCTTACTTATCCTCCTGAATAATATTAATCGACAGCGGTTGTTTAGCTAACATCTCTGTTAGTTCTCTCATTTCAGCTATTTGCTGGCGATATAAAGCGATTTCCTCATCTTTATATTTTAAGTCTGCCTTGTATTTTTGGGCGATCGCCCTTAGTGACGCAACATCCTCTGATTCGGATATCGACTCATCTTCTTGACTGGGATTAGCAGCGGTTTCAAGCTCTGTTAAACTTTTAGAAACTGCTTCGGAAATAGCGATATCTTGACGGTACATGGCAATCTCGCAATCTTTGGTTCGCAATTCAGCTTGATATTTATCTTCAATAGCCTTTAACAGTAGTTCGTAGTTTTGCTTTAACTCGTGATAAATTATAGCTTGCTTATCATCTGTAAAAGCATTGACAAAGATTGCAATTACTCCCTTTTCGGAATTTTCTATACTCTGGATTGACAATTCTGTGTTTTCATTCGCAATGGCAGCTTGCAATTGCAGCAGTAATTCTTTAAATTCCGGCTTTTCTGAACTTACTGATACGCTCATAGCTTTGATTTCCACTGTTATCAGAGTTTGACTAAAATTATAGCATTACTCACTTTGTCAGGAACGGCGCTCGTCTTCGAGGGCTGCGCTAACGGCTGGAGCGGGCAACTCCTCGATCGTGTTGGCTGTTGTACCGCCATTATCTCCTAAACTTAACGAACTTGCACCGGTAGCGTTAACTGTTCCACCTGAAATTTCAGCTTTGCGACTTTGGTCGATGTTGTCGCTGGCGACTTTATTCTCTGCTGTAGATTGATTGTTAATGTTAATTATAGGGTTCGATGGCTGAGGCACGGTTGAAGGATTTTCCAAATATTGACTAAACACTCCTCTCACAAAGTCTTGAAAGACACGGTAGTGATGTCTTTCTATTGCAATAATTTCATCTTTAGATTTTAATTGATCGGCTTGCCTTTGAGCTTCTAACCTTGCTTGATAAACTTCGTCCCAAGTTTGCTCGATTTTTCCCTTATCCGTTCCTTCAGGAACCTTGAGAGTCAGTAAAACATCGTTTTCTTTCTTTTCAACTCCTTGAATTGACTCCGGTGTAATGTCTGGAAATTCTCGCATTAACTTCTGAAAAGCAGCGACAAAAGCTTCGGGGTTAATCCCATCTTTGAGGAGGATTTGCACGGTTTCCATAATCTTTTTATAGAGTTTCTCGAAATCCCCCGGTTCAAAACATTTGTTGATGTGGTGAGGGCGGCGATCGCGATCGCCAGTTCCCGGTTGGGGATATTCTAGAAGATAAACAAACCGACAGTCAACGCGATCGAGATTTGTATTAGCGTCAATGTTCCAAGCTTCCAAACAAGCACCTGTAAAATAAGCCTCTGTAAAATTTGTTGCCAAGGCTTGAGTTTCAGTGAGGTTTGCCGATTCCAAATTAGCTAGATGTAAAGTTGCTTCGCTGAGGTTAGCCTGCTTGAGATTAGCCTCGTTGAAATTAACTCCTGTCAGGTTTGCTCCTTGGAGAGCCGCACCAACATAGGATTTTTTGTAGCCATTGCGAGTGATCAGTAATTCTCGGACGCGAGTATCAGCTAATATCGAATTACCGACTCGCGCGCGATCGAGTTTTTCTGTATTGCGGAAGCAAGTGCGAGTGAGATTAGCTGTTCTAAAATCTGTACTTTTGAGGGTTGCCTCAGTGAAATTGGCATCAGTTAGATCGGCATTGCGAAAGCTAGTGCCACCTGTAGTGGCAAAGGCAATGGCGATGCTGCGAATCAAGGCCTGTTTTTCATCCCCAGCCAGGGCACGCCAAGCAACGTAAATACCTAGTCCTGCTGCTGTCGCTGCCACTGCCACTGCCCCTGCCACTGCCCCTGCCACTGCCCCTGCCCCTGCTGCCCCTGCCCCTGCTGCTGCCCCTGCCGCTACCACTGCGACTACCCCTGCCACTGCCACGGCCCCTGCCCCTGCGACTACCGCTGCGACTGCCCCTGCTGCTGCGACTGCCGCTGCCCCTGCCGCTGCCCCTGCCGCTGCGACTGCCGCTGCCCCTGCCCCTGCAACTGCCGCTGCCACTGACCCTGCCGCTGCCCCTGTCCCTGTCACTGCCCTTGCGAATGCCGCTGTCGCTGCCGCTGTCACTGTCGCTGCTGCTGCGGCTGCCCCTGCCCCTGCGGCTGCCCCTGCGGCTGCCCCTCCCCCTAGACCTTGGCGGATAGTAACTATAAAGAAGATTGCCAAAACTATCAACACAACCACACCGGGAATAATGGTGTACTGTTTGATGTTACCTGGAGTGAAAAAAACTGCTACCCACAAACTAGCAAAGCCTGACATCAATCCCGATATTAACGATAGAAATAGCGAGATAGTTACTAGAAAAATTGTCCAGCGACGTTGCAGTCCGGCTTTGGCACCAGTGAAGTCAGCTTCTCTGAGGATGGCATTGGTGAAGTTTGCGCCTCGGATGTCGGCACCGATGAATTTTGCACCTGTGAGGTTTTCACCTTTGAAGTTGCAGCCTCGGAGATTTTTACCGGAAAAGTCTTTGGGCATGATTTCACGCAGGGAGATAATATTATGTCCGGTCAATTAATGACGACTACAGTGCGAGCTTCTAGCTCGCGAGCCTTACCCTTTTTCTACACAATCATTATTAGCGATTACCGAACCTAATATGATAACTATTTAATAAAAACTCAAACCATCCCAAATATCCTCTTGGGTAAGATAGGGAAAATCATCTAAAATTTCTTGATAACTCATCCCAGAGGCGAGATATTCCAACACCTCATAAACCGTAATTTTCATACCTCGAATACAAGGTTTCCCACATCGCTTACCCGGTTCGATCGTAATGATATTAGCGATGTCTTGTTCTGACATGGCGCTTTTCCTTTAGCTTATTTTCTAAATTCTAGCTTAACAAAGGGATAGAGCGCTCCTAACGTTTGGTAGTTTCCAGCATTTTATTAGTTCCTTTAATTTCCTAATTCACTTTAACTCAATCTCCCCCCAGCCAGCACTCGCCTCAAGTCCCATCAGGGGCGTGCCCGGAGTCTTTTTGAGTATCTTTTCGCCGATCGCACCTCATCGTGCAATAATGATATGACTTGCACAAAAACTCTATTAGTAGGTAAATCTTGCCTACCTTACCGCTACATATAGCGTCTCAACTGTCAACCCATGCAAGTTACCAATTAAACCGGCTGTTGCACTACACAAATTTTTCCTAATGGCTGAAGTCCCCCTAAATCCCGCAGAACTTGCAGAAGCCCTCAACGGCTTTACCGATATCAATTTCCAATTGCCAGACCCCGAAGACGAACAAATACCAGAATTTGATTTTGAAAATCAGGTTGACAATGCCTGGAAAGTGTGCGATCGCTTCGACTTGCAAACCGACATTTGGCGGGGACGCATTCTCCGAACAGTTAGAGACAGAGAAAAAAAAGGCGGCGAAGGACGTGGCACAGGGTTTTTGAACTGGCTCAAAGAAAGAGAAATTGGCAAAAGTCAAGCCTATTCTTTGATAGAATTAGCTAATAGTGCCGACACTCTGATCCAGCAAGGAGATTTAGACCCAGATTCCATTAGAAACTTCAGCAAAAGAGCCTTTGTAGAAACCGCCAAAGCATCTCCCGAAGTCCAGCAAATGGTAACAGATGCTGCAGCAAGTGGCGATCGCATCACCCGCCGCGAAGTCAAACAACTCTCCGACGAATGGATGGCAATGAACTCAGATTTATTGCCAGAAGAAGTCAAAGAAAAAGCATCTACAGGTTCTCTACCTTCCCGCTACCTCGCTCCTTTAGTCAAAGAAATGGAGAAACTTTCCCCATCTCACCAAAGCGAAATTCAAAAAGAAGTAGCAGAAAATCCCGACGTAGATACTGTCAAACAGCTAACATCCGACGCCAAGAACTTATCAAAATATCTCGACGCCGCCGCCCAAGTGCAAGCTCTCAATCAGTCTCACTTAGACATGGAAATGGCATTAGAAGAGTCTTTGCGAGTAGGCTGTTTGGGAACCACCGCCGACGTTGTAAAACAAGCCGCACAGCTAGAACAAACAGTAGTCAAACTCTACACAATTTGGAAGCGTTTAGGCAGTTTGGCAGATAGATTGTACGTGGATACAGGAGCAAGCACACCCAATTTGCGGTTGCTTTTGGGATGCTTGGACAGTCTTTCGGGAGAAAAGATAGAAGTGGATTTCGGAGACGGAGAACGCTCTATTCGCTTGCAAATTTTTAGCGAATAGCTCAACCTTGACCGCAGATAAAAGCCAACATCCCGGCTCATTATCTGCGTCGAACCCTATTCATCTGCGGTTAAAATTTCTGATTTTTTTCCAAAGATATCGGGGATGCAAATAACGCCGATATTTGGTAACTACTTCTTTCCCCAACAGCAATACGCTAATCCAAAAACAAACTTCTGCCCCAACAGCCAGAACGAAAGATAAAGTAGTTTTTTGGGTAATGTCCAGCGGCAGGAATGGCACAACAAAAAAGACTGCCAACCACGGTAGAAAAGATACGATAAATAAAAATAAACCGAGTTTTTGCATAGATTCACATAATACAGCTTTGATATCCCCTTTATCTCTTAGTCCGCTTGGAGTGAACTTCGTTTGTATAGTAGCGATTTCAATCGCCGAGTGACTACAAACTCGCATCTTGCACCAATGTCAGCAACAGGCTTTCCGGCCTGTTCCACAAGAACATTTAGTATTTGTGGAACAGGCCGGAAAGCCTGTTCTTGAGAATGGTTCAACATCTGACTACAAACTTAATTGTCAAGCATCTCCAACTCAATTCTTAATCCCCGTCGCCGCAATCCCGCGTATAAACTGTCGTTGACCGGCCAAAAACAGCAACACCACCGGCACTGTGCCAATTACCACCGCCGCCATCAACAACTGCCAACTGCTAGTAAACTGTTCCTGAAACTCAGCCAGAACCAACTGCACAGTCCGCAACTCCGGCCGCGTCGTAAACACCAGCGGCTTAAACAAATCGTTCCACTCCCCGATAAACGTAAACAAAAACAGCGTCACCAAAGCAGGGCGGGCCAAAGGTAACATCACCTGCCATAAAACCTGCCAGCGGTTAGCCCCATCCAGCATTGCCGCCTCCTCTAACTCCACGGGAACCGTCATAAAATACTGGCGCAGCAGAAAAATCCCAAAACCATTAGCAGCCGTCGGCAAAATCAGCGCCCCGTAAGTATTCAGCAGATGACCCCACTTCAAAACCAAGAAAATGGGAATCACCAAAAGCTGAAACGGAATTACCAGCGTTGCCAAAACCCCCAACACAATCGCCTGTCGCCCGCGAAACTTCAGCCTGGCCAAAGCATAACCGGCCAAAGCAGAAGTCACAATCTGAAAACCCGTCACTGCGATCGCCACTAGAGTAGAATTAAGGAATGCCAACAAAAAATTGCCCCGTCGCCAAGCCTCCTGATAGTTCGCAAAAGTCAGGCCTGTGGTCTTGACACCGACACCAGATGGTGATATTGAAACCAAGAATACAGCAGCCAGTGGCAGCAGCACCAGCGCAGCACCCGCCAGCAACAAAATAAAACTCAGCAGTTCCAGCGCTTGAGACCTGTCAAAGGATTTACCCATAAATTTGTGAATTAACCTAAAATAATAAGCCTGTGAGGTTCTCCAACCCGATCGCCTCCCTGATTCCCATACAACAACATAATAGTCGTAGAAGGAAAGAAGGAGTACCTAGGGAGGAAGTTGTGATTAGGATATAATGTTATAGATAGAGTTGGTACTGTAAAACCCTGAAAGGTGGAGACATAGACCGTATTTCTATCATCTATTTCCGGGCAAAAGATCGACTAACGACTAATTCAAGTAATTAGTAAATAGATAGCATTCTAGCGATAGTCTTTCTGGAGTGTTCGACGGCAAAAGTCCGCCAAACACGCACGCTTGACGCCAGTTTTTCCCGGAACGTCAAAGAAAAGTTCTTTGTCGAAAGCATCCTCAGCTATAATCTGTGATTTAGATGGGGTGCGTTCAAAATAGGTAAAGTGTACTGTCACTGACCCCCCATTTTAAAGGGGTTTCCAAACATCCCGGAAGCTTATATAAGGAGACTACATATCTATGCCCCAGCTTGAGGCCAGCCCAACAATTGACTTTCAAACCGAAACTTACAAAGATGCTTACAGCCGCATCAACGCCATTGTGATTGAAGGCGAACAAGAAGCTCACGACAATTACCTGACACTGGCCGAACTGTTGGCTGACAAAAAAGCAGAGTTAGTTGGCTTGTCCAAGATGGAGAACCGCCACATGAAAGGCTTCCAAGCTTGTGGCCGGAATCTTAAAGTCACGCCGGACATGGCATTTGCCAAGCAGTTCTTTTCAGAATTGCACAAAAACTTCCAGACGGCCGCGGCCCAAGGTCAGATTGTAACTTGCTTGTTGATTCAATCGCTAATTATCGAGTGTTTTGCGATCGCAGCTTACAACATCTACATCCCCGTCGCCGATGACTTTGCTCGCAAAATCACCGAAGGCGTCGTCAAAGAAGAATACAGCCACCTCAACTTTGGGGAAGTCTGGCTGCAGGCTCACTTTGAGGAATCAAAAGCCGAACTCGAAGCTGCCAACCGCCAAAACCTGCCCATCATCTGGAGACTGCTAAACTCTGTTGCAGACGATGCCCGCGTTTTGGGAATGGAAAAAGACGCTTTAATTGAAGACTTTATGATTGCCTACGGGGAAGCCCTAGGTAACATAGGCTTTAACAACCGTGATATCATGCGGATGTCAGCGCAAGGCCTCGCAGCCTAGTTAATTTGGAAATAAGGAATGGGAAAAAAATTAAAAATTAAAAATTAAAAATGGGATACCTCATTTTAAAATATAAATTTTTAATCTTCCCATCTTCCATCTTCCATCTTCCATCTTCTATCCTCCATTTTCAATCTTCCTTCATTTGACAACTTAATGTTTGGTCTAATCGGTCACTTAACCAGCTTAGAACACGCCCAATCAGTAGCTAACGAGCTGGGCTATCCAGAATATGCCGATCAAGGTCTCGATTTTTGGTGCAGCGCACCGCCCCAAATAGTTGATCAGATCACGGTAACAAGCATCACTGGACAAAAAATAGAAGGCCGCTATGTGGAGTCCTGTTTTCTGCCAGAAATGCTAGCTACTCGCCGGATTAAAGCAGCCACTCGCAAAATCCTTAATGCGATGGCACACGCTCAAAAAAACGGGATTAACATCACTGCTTTGGGCGGCTTTTCTTCGATCATTTTTGAGACTTTCAACTTGCAGCAAATTAAGCAAATTCGCAATCTCAAGTTGGAATTTGAACGCTTCACCACCGGTAACACTCATACAGCTTACATCCTCTGCCGCCAAGTAGAAGAAGCAGCCCCTAAATTGGGGATTGAACTTTCAAAAGCCACGGTAGCCGTTTGTGGTGCTACTGGCGATATTGGCAGTGCTGTGTGTCGCTGGCTGAATGTTAAAACAAATGTAGCAGAATTGTTGCTCATTGCCCGCGACAAAGAACGATTACAAGATTTGCAATCGGAATTGGGCCGAGGCAAAATTATGGACTTGGAAGAAGCCCTCCCCCAAGCGGATATTGTAGTCTGGGTAGCCAGTATGCCCAAGGGAGTAGAAATTGACCCTAAGACATTGAAGCAACCATGTTTATTGATTGACGGTGGCTATCCGAAAAATCTGGCAACTCAGGTTCAGCATCCAGAAATTTACGTACTCAATGGCGGTATTGTGGAGCATTCCCTCGATATTGAGTGGAAAATTATGAAGATTGTCAATATGGATGTGCCGGGTCGACAGTTGTTTGCCTGTTTTGCTGAATCAATGCTGCTGGAATTTGAAAAAATGTATACCAATTTTTCTTGGGGACGGAATCAAATTACAGTGGAGAAGATGGAACAAATCGGTCATATTTCTGTCAAGCACGGTTTCAGACCTTTATTAATGTCAGTTTGATGTGATTTGTTGTGGTTATTGGTTATTGAGGAAAGTTTTTCTGATAATAACCAGTAACTTTTTTTATACAGTTAATAGTGAATTTTTAACAGTTAACTATTAACATTAGATCCGATCGCACAACCCAAAAAAAAGTAGTGGGCAGTTCGGAACCAGCCGATGTGATTGGTGGCAATAGTTTGTCTTCAAGTCTTCTGATCTTTGAATTTTGGCGACAAAAGGTAATATAGACAGGGCTGTTACAGCTTCCGAATGGGTGAGTTCGATCGCGCTGGTGTCGCTTTTTGGACTGGGAACAGTTCAGCAGGGTTAGGCCTTTTGTGGCGGTGGGGAACCCAGGGCCGGGGGGAAAGAGGGGCGTAAAAATCAGCAGCAAGCAAAAATAGTGTAGCAAAAAACGAGGCTCCAGCCTCTGGTTTTCAACAAGCTTAGTAAGCCAAGCATAATTCAAAATTTAAAACTTCCAAATTTCCCCTCTTTTTCAGCATCCCCTGACAGGGTAGGATCTGGAAATAGTCGATCGACAAAACCTGACAAAACCTTATAGAAATTATCAGCGTGCCAAACCCAGACCGTAAACCCTTACTCTTAGATTTTGAAAAGCCCCTGGCCGAACTCGAAACCCGAATTCACCAGATTCGCGAACTCGCCGCAGAAAACAGCGTCGATGTCACCGACGAAATTCGCAAACTCGAAGCTCGCTCAGCCCAACTGCGACAAGAAATCTTCAGCAGCTTGTCCCCCATGCAGCGGCTGCAACTGGCCCGTCACCCGCGCCGCCCCAGCACCCTCGATTACATTCAGGCAATTAGCGACGAGTGGATCGAGCTTCACGGCGATCGGCGCGGCGGAGACGACCCGGCCCTCGTCGGCGGAATTGCCCGCATAGACGGGCGTCCCACAGTCATCATCGGCCATCAAAAAGGGCGCGACACAAAAGACAATATCGCCCGCAACTTCGGCATGGCTGCTCCCGGTGGCTACCGCAAAGCCCTGCGGTTGATGGAACACGCCGATCGCTTCGGAATGCCAATTTTCACCTTTATCGACACTCCGGGGGCTTGGGCGGGGTTAGAAGCAGAACAGCTCGGACAGGGAGAGGCGATCGCCTGTAACCTCCGAGAAATGTTTCGCCTCGACGTTCCCATTATTTGCACCGTCATCGGCGAAGGCGGTTCCGGCGGCGCATTGGGTATCGGTGTCGGCGAGCGGCTGTTGATGCTGGAACATTCCGTCTACACCGTCGCCACTCCCGAAGCTTGCGCGGCGATTCTCTGGAAAGACTCTGGCAAAGCGAACTTGGCTGCAGAAGCCCTGAAAATCACTTCCTGGGATTTGAAAAACCTCGGCGTCCTCGATCAAATAGTACCAGAGCCGATCGGCGGCGCTCACTCGAATCCCCTCAAAGCTGCGTCCATACTCAAACAAGCTTTGTTAGAAAACTTAGCAGAACTAACCCAGCTTACGGGTCAGCAGCGACGCGATCTCCGGTATCAAAAGTTTCGCCACATCGGTGTATTCACTGAAATTGCGGCTTGAGCCGATCGATTCAGAGTTATCGGTTATGAGTGAAAATCTCTTAACTTCCAACTCATAAGTGATAACTCACCAGTCACTATTCTGCGAATCAGTCAGCAGTGTTATAATTTCTCAGGTGACACCGGCTTAACAGTTCTTAATGTTGATCTCATAATTAACTGTGATCACCCGCAGCAGACAGCTTTCTAATTTGGCGAAGAAGGCTGCAACGCTTGAGGGACTTGCCGAGCGAAAGTATTAGGACACTGAATGAACCATCCCACAACAAAGCAGGCTCTGATTACCGGAGCCAGCAGCGGTATTGGCAAAGCGACGGCTCTAGCGTTCGCCGCCGAGGGCATAAATCTGGCCTTAGTTAGCCGAGAGTCGGAAAACTTAGAAGCCGTTGCCGCAGCAGCCCGAGCAGTCGGAGTGAAAGCAGAAGCTTATCCCTTAGACTTGGCAAAAATTGAGCAAGTGCAAAGCAGCATCAGCGCGATCGCAGCTCAATTGGGTTCCGTAGATATCCTGGTCAACAGCGCTGGCATGGGCTACACCGGCTCTTTGACGGAAACGCCGCTAGCCGAGTGGCAGAGCGTTCTAGACCTCAATCTAACTAGCGTTTGGCAGTGCATTTTAGGAGTTTTGCCCTCCATGCGCGATCGCCGATCGGGAATCATCATCAACGTTTCCTCGATCGCCGGCACCCAAGCCTTCCCCAACTGGGGAGCCTACTGCGTTAGCAAATTCGGTCTCATGGCTTTGTCTAAAACCTTAGCAGCCGAAGAACGAGCTCACGGAATTCGCGTAACAGCAATCTGTCCGGGTTCTGTCAACACTCCCCTGTGGGACACAGACACCGTAGACGCCGACTTCGACCGCAGCGCCATGTTAACCCCAGAAATCGTCGCCCAATCAATTCTGCACGCAGTTCAGTTGCCAGCAAGTGCAGTAATTGAAGAAATCACCCTCATGTCCAACGCAGGAGTTTTGTGAACTTGAGATTTTAGACTGCTGGATTTTTCTCGAATTCAACAATCTTTGAATCTCTATCTATAGCGGTTCTCCGATAAATGAGGTATACAGAAACCCTGTAATGTCAAGCTTTCCAGGTCAAAATTCGTACCTCACCTTTTTGAGAAAGGCTATATATCCCCCAATCGAAAATCTAAAATCGAAAATCGAAAATCGATTCACCCTCACACCAACTTGTTATGACAATTGCATCTTCCGCCGATTCCAATGGCTCGAACTCACTCTCGACTGACAGCATGAAACTGTTACAAACCGCAGAGAACAACTCCCCGCGCATCCCCACTCGACCCGATCGCAATTCCTCGCACGGTCAAGAATCCCACATACCCGTACCCTCAGAAGTAGGCCAAGAAGAAATGATGGCCGCCGTTCGGACAATTCTGCTGGGAGTAGGAGAAGATCCTGAACGGGAAGGATTGCTCAAAACCCCGAAGCGGGTAGCAGAAGCAATGCGGTTTCTCACCAGCGGCTACAGTCAATCCCTCGAAGAACTTCTTAACGGCGCTATCTTTGACGAAGGTCACAACGAAATGGTACTGGTGCGAGACATCAGCGTATTCAGTATGTGCGAACACCATATGCTGCCGTTTATGGGCCGAGTTCACATCGCTTACATTCCCAACCAAAAAGTAGTGGGACTGAGCAAATTAGCCCGAATTGCCGAGATGTACAGCCGCCGATTGCAGGTGCAAGAACGTTTGACGCGCCAAATTGCCGAAGCAGTTGAGACAATATTGGAACCGCAGGGAGTAGCTGTAGTAATGGAAGCCAGCCATATGTGCATGACGATGCGGGGTGTGCAAAAACCCGGTTCTTGGACAGTTACGAGTGCCATGTTGGGCGTGTTTCAAGAAGAACAGAAAACTCGCGAAGAATTCCTGAATTTGATCCGCCACCAACCGGCTTTCTTTTAGTCATTAGTCATTAGTCATTAGTCATTAGTCATTAGTCATTAGTCATTAGTCATTAGTCATTAGTCAATCACTTTTTGGGTGGTGGCTAGCAATTAAGCAATTTGGTCACTAGCCCCCAGATTCATCCGCAGTCGCAATCTAAAATCTAAAATCTAAAATCAGATGACGATCGACTGATAAACCCATAAAATAGACGGGTGACTCATGACTTGTGACTAAATGAATCCTATTAAATTCGGTACAGATGGCTGGCGCGGTATCATTGCTGACGACTTTACATTCGATCGCGTAGCGTTAGTCGCTCCCCTAGCGGCACAAGTTCTCGCACAAACTGGTGGTAGCGATGGCAGCAGCGGTACCGTAATTGTCGGTCACGACCGCCGATTTCTGGCTGAAGAATTTGCCCAAACAGCGGCTATTGCCATCCAAAACGCAGGATTTGACGTGCTACTTAGCGAATCCTACGCCCCCACTCCAGCTTTCAGTTTAGCTGCCAAACAATTAAATGCTTTGGGTGCGATCGTCCTGACAGCCAGCCACAATCCCGGCGCATATTTAGGGTTAAAAGTCAAGGGCGGATTTGGCGGTTCAGTTTCGCCCGAAGTTACTCAACAGATAGAAGCAAAACTCGAAAATCCGGCGGCAATTTCAGCAACTCCCGCCAAATTAGAGAATTTCAATCCTTGGCCGGCTTACTGCAAAACCTTGCGGGAAATGGTAGATATTGATGCGATTAAAGAAGCGATCGCCAGCGGCAAAATTACAGTATTTGTAGATGTAATGCACGGTGCCGCCGCCGGAGGATTAGCTCAAATTTTAGAAGAAACGGTACATGAAGTCAACAGCGATCGAGATCCGCTGTTTGGCGGCGGTGCACCGGAACCTTTGCCGCGCTACCTGTCGCAGTTATTTCGGGTGATGCGTACTCACCAGCGAAAAAGTTCTGGTTTGTCAATCGGATTTGTATTTGACGGAGATAGCGATCGAATTGCAGCCGTTGACTCTAGCGGCAACTTTCTCAGTTCACAAATCCTAGTTCCCATATTAATCGAACATTTAGCAAAGCGGCGCGGCTTGACCGGGGAAGTCATCAAAACAGTCAGCGGTTCAGACATAATTCCCAAAATTGCCAAGCTGTACAACTTGCCATTATTTGAAACGCCGATCGGTTACAAGTATATAGCCGATCGAATGTTAACCACCCAAGTCTTAGTCGGCGGCGAAGAATCGGGAGGAATTGGCTACGGTACACACATCCCCGAACGAGATGCTTTACTGTCAGCGCTGTACTTATTAGAAGCAGTTGTCAAATCCGGGGAAGACTTAAGCGAAATTTACAGCCGACTGCAACAAGAAACAAGCTTTACTTCAGCTTATGACAGAATCGACTTGCACTTAGCAAACATGGAAGAAAGGTCGCGTTTGCTGTCCCTGCTGCAAAATCAACCCTTAACAGAAATCGCCGGCAAAGCAGTTGTAGATTGCAACAAAGTTGACGGATATAAATTCCGTTTAGCCGACGGAAGTTGGCTGTTAATTCGCTTTAGCGGAACCGAACCTGTGTTGCGGCTGTATTCAGAAGCCGCGACATTGAAAGAAGTTATGCAAAACTTAAACTGGGCGAAAGCTTGGGCGCATAATTAATCGAAGTTTTCAGCCGCAGATAAACGCAGACAAATGCGGATAAATTGATATCAAATCTCTATTTCTCTGTGTCCTCTGCGCCCTCTGCGGTAAAAAAAATATTCTTCATAAATAAAATCGTATTGCCGTAGCAATCCTCCCATCAATTGTGAACTCTTTCTCTTCTCTTATCTTCTCTTACTTCGCGTCCTAGCGCTTACGCGCGGCTTCGCCTAACGCACCTTCGCGGTTCGTAAAAAAAGTCTTACTCCCCAATGAAACACTATTGCTATATCAGATAAATTTTAGGATAAAAGCAAATGGCATACAGCGATTTAAGCCTTGCGAGAGTCAAAAAAGATTTTGGATTAACTTTAGATGAAAGTCGCAATTTGTTTGCCGAGACAAAACCAGTTTCACCCTCAGAAATTTTAACAACAATCCTGATTTATTATGTACTGCTAGCCACTTTTATTTCCACAGGAAAAGCTCGCTCATGATTTTTAATTGCCCCGATATTAGCAGAAGTTCGGCGATTGTCAAACAAACGAGTTTCTCTTTTTTCCGGTAAGGATTTTACTGTCGATCCAGAAAAAGGTTTGCAAGGATTTTGCGATTATATTATTAGCGGTTCTTCAGAACAATTGTTCATCAGTGCTCCGGTTATAACAATTTTTGAGGCAAAAAAGGAAGATATCATTGAGGGTTTGGGTCAATGCGTAGCGGCAATGGTAGCGGCACAATGTTTCAATCAAGACCAAGACACTGAGGTCGATCGCATTTACGGTTCAGTGACGACTGGCACTAACTGGAAGTTCTTAATTTTGGAGGAAACTATTGTTTATATCGATCCGATTGAATACTATATTCAAGATGTTGATAAGATTTTGGGAATTTTGTTGCAACCATTTTCCCAATATGTTTGTTAATATGAAGCCGTAAGTTTTAAGAGAAATAATGACTGATCGCAAATTGCTAGTTGTAGCTACTGGAAATCCGGGTAAACTCAAGGAAATGCAAGTTTATCTTCAGGATTTGGGATGGGAATTGGAACTCAAACCGGAAGAGTTGGAAATCGAGGAAACAGGCGAAACTTTTATTGCTAATGCTTGCTTGAAGGCCTCTGAAGTGGCAAAAGCAACGGGCAAATGGTCGATCGCCGATGATTCTGGTTTAATGGTAGATGCACTCGACGGTCAACCGGGCATTTACTCCGCACGGTACGGTAAAACCGATGCTGACAGGATATCTCGACTTCTCAAAGAATTGGGAAACGAACAAAACCGGGAAGCACAATTTGTTTGCGCGATCGCGATCGCCCATCCCGACGGTACAATTGCCTTGCAAGTAGAAGGAATTTGCCGCGGCGAAATCCTCCACACCCCTCGCGGTACGGGAGGTTTCGGATATGACCCCATTTTCTACGTAGCCGCACAGCAACAGACGTTTGCCGAAATGACACCGGATATCAAGCGATCGCACTCTCACCGCGGCCGAGCATTCCAGGCTCTTTTACCACAAATGGCGAACCTTGTCATCCGATAATGAAGAAAAAAGCCAAAATATCGGGTAACTGTGGCATTGGATATTGACACTTAGGTATCACAACTAAACAGGAAAGAGGTTTTTCGTTGGCAATGATTAGTTACCGATGACCCATTACCTGTTTGGCCAATGCCCAATGCCCAATGCCCCAGTATCTTAGATTGCCTCCAAGTTCTTTTCCCCAGTCCGAATCCGAATAATTTGTTCTACAGGGGAGATGAAAATCTTGCCGTCGCCAATCTCGCCCGTGCGGGAAGCCGCGATAATTTTATCAACCACCATGTCAACCTGATCGTTTTCCACAACAATCTCCACCTTGAGCTTTTGCAAGAACTCAACGGTGTACTCAGAACCGCGATAGCGTTCTGTCATGCCCTTCTGACGGCCAAAACCTCTAACTTCAGA
This sequence comes from Microcoleus sp. Pol12B5, assembly GCF_036701335.1. Classification (NCBI taxonomy): domain Bacteria; kingdom Bacillati; phylum Cyanobacteriota; class Cyanophyceae; order Oscillatoriales; family Microcoleaceae; genus Microcoleus; species Microcoleus sp. Pol12B5. The sequence continues at coordinate 97,034 of NZ_JAUBQQ010000002.1, forward strand.
AACAGTCATCCCCACAATACCAGCATTGACGAGTGCGATTTTCACTTCGTCTAGTTTAAATGGGCGAATAATAGCTTCAACCTTTTTCAAGTTTTTCACTCCTAACAGTTAGTACCTTCGTTATATTACTTAATCGGCGTGACATCTTTTAATATCACGGCCAACAGCAAGTATTTTGTCAAGTATATTACCCTATCTTGTACTCGCGATGAAATGCACGCCAACCTTTAACAATATTCTCGAATTTTCCAGGGGCGCGGGTTCTCGGCTCCGGCCGATCGCGGTAGAGTTAAGAAAGACAGCAGCAGGCGTCCCCCGCCGATCTGCTAAAACAGAAAAAGAACGCAGGAGACAGGAGTTTTCCGAGTTTCCGCTTTGCTATGTCAGATTTGCACATATTGCTGAAAACTATAATTGCCAGAGGCGGTCAGTTAAACTATTCCTATGCACCCAGCCAGCCCTCCCCCTGACCGCAGCGGGCTTGATGCCCTACTGAGAAATCGCCCCTTCCTCGCCTTGTGGACGGGCCAGTTATTGGCCCAAGTGGCGGATAAAATTTTTTATGTATTGCTGATTATTCTGCTGAAAACCGGCGACTACCGACCCTGGCCAGTTTCTTGGCAACATTCGGAAAATTCAATGCTGTCAGCAGTGATGATCGCCTACACCGTGCCAGCGATCGTCTTTGGTTCCGTAGCCGGTATCGTGGTAGACCGCTTTTCCAAAAAGCAAATGCTGATCGCCTGCAACGTGATTCGAGCCGGGTTGATTATAGCTTTGCCGTTTTTGCCCAAAGCTTTTGTGGTTTTGCTGACGATGACGTTTTTGATCTCTACCGTAACGCAATTTTTTGCTCCGGCAGAGCAGGCGGCAATCCCCCTGGCCGTGGGGCGAGAGGGACTGATGTCAGCAAATGCGCTGTTCGCCTCGTCCACAATGGGCGGGATTATTGTCGGGATGACGATCGGCGAACCGCTGTTTAGTTGGGTCAAACACAGTTTTGGAGCAGCTTCTCAAGAGTTTTTGCTGGGCGGGTTGTACCTGATATCTGCAGGTTTGATCTATGCCATGCGGATCAAAGAAAGTCATGCCGGCAGCAGTGGCAAAAACGTCCATCCTTGGCAAGATCTCAAAGAAGGTTTGCGCTATTTGAAACACAATCACCTTGTCAGCAACGCGATGGTGCAGTTGACGATTTTGTATTCGGTGTTTGCAGCGCTTCAGGTGCTGGCGATCGCACTTTCAGGCAAAATAGGTCTCAAAGAAACTCAATTTGGCTTTTTGCTCGCTGCTGCGGGAATTGGAATGGTCTTCGGTGCAGCCTTTTTGGGACACTGGGGTCATCGAATGCACCACAAACCTCTGCCTTTAATCGGTTTCTTGATGATGGGTTTTGTATTAGCAATGTTTGCCTTTACTCGACAGTTATGGGTGGGATTCGGATTGAGCGCTTTGTTCGGTTTTGGTGCTTCCTTAATTAACGGCCCGATGCAAGCTCTGATTCAAGAAAAAACTCCAGAATCTATGCGGGGCAAAGTCTTTGGATTTGAGAACAATGCGATTAATATTGCTCTGAGCCTGCCTTTAGCGATTACTGGCCCTCTGACGGATGCTGTCAGCAAAGCAGTCGGCTCGGATGACGTCGGCTTGCGGATCGTGTTGCTGAGTTTGGGCTTTTTGGTTTCGGTGATGGGAATGGCAGCTTGGAAACATACTCGCAAAGTCTTGCAGGATGTTCTGTAAACTTTGCAAAGAAGGAAGTTCGGCAACGGATTGTGTAACGGATGTAACGGATGTCAGGAATAAGGAATAAAGAATAAGGAAGAAGGAAGATAGAAGAGGGGAGGGGTGTCAACTTAACGTCAAATGTAGTACCGATCTACTGTTTGACGATGATTGTCCAGATCCCCTGAGAGTTGGGGGAACCGGAGCATTCTCTTTAGTTTCCCTTCCTAACGGGAATGGGAGGGGGAGCGATACTCGCGTCTAAACAAGATTTATCAACGGTTTTAGGCTAGTGTTGACACCTATGGTAAGAGGGAAGATGGCTTTCTTTTCGCGATCGATCGATAACATAGCAACCGCCCTGATGATTAGGACGTTCTTAATTGCTGAAACGATGGTTTTTCTTGTCGAAGGCCGCAGAACGAATGCTATACAAGCGTCATATAGCGGTACACCGACATAGAGGCCGCTATTTCCTCTGTTTCTTTTCTTCCTCTGCTGTTCCACAATGTCTCGATCGGGCGAACCCTCTGCGATCGCGAAATCTTTTGTAAAATCTCACCACTTAAATTTTCATAGTTTCATTAATTGAGATTAAAGTAGTATAAAAGCTTTCATTAAAAATCATAATTAGTTTAAGGAAGGAAATTCTGTGCAACTAAAAACTAAAGTGACCATCAGACGTGCAACTGGTGGATTTGCTCTGATTGACAGCTTGATCCGCCACGGCGTCAAGCATATTTTTGGTTATCCGGGCGGCGCAATTCTGCCGCTTTACGACGAACTCTACCGCGCTGAAGAAACCGGCGTTATCAAACATATTCTGGTGCGGCACGAGCAAGGTGCTGCTCACGCGGCCGACGGATACGCCCGCGCTACCGGACAAGTTGGGGTTTGTTTTGCTACTTCGGGCCCCGGCGCAACTAATTTGGTAACGGGGATTGCGACAGCCCACATGGATTCGATCCCGATGGTAATTATTACCGGTCAGGTGGCCCGTCCAGCGATCGGCACTGATGCGTTTCAGGAAACAGATATTTACGGGATTACCCTGCCAATTGTCAAGCATTCCTATGTAGTGCGCGACCCCAGAGATATGGCGCGAATTGTGGCAGAAGCTTTCCACATCGCCAGTACAGGGCGACCGGGGCCTGTGTTGGTTGATGTACCCAAGGATGTGGGTTTAGAAGAATTTGACTATCTGCCCGTGGAACCCGGAGCAGTGAGAATTCCGGGCTACCGGCCGACGGTGAAGGGAAATCCCCGCCAGATTAATCAAGCGATTCATTTGCTGAAGGAAGCAAAACGTCCTTTGCTTTATGTGGGCGGCGGGGCGATCGCGGCGGGGGCCCACGAAGAAATTAAGGAACTGGCCGAACTTTTCCAATTGCCGGTCACGACAACGCTGATGGGCAAAGGTTCCTTTGACGAAAACCATCCTTTGTCGGTGAAAATGCTGGGGATGCACGGCACTGCTTACGCTAATTTTGCCGTTACCGAGTGCGATTTGCTGATTGCTGTGGGGGCCAGGTTTGACGATCGCGTGACGGGCAAATTAGACGAGTTTGCCGCGCGGGCTAAGGTGATTCACATCGATATCGACCCGGCGGAAGTAGGCAAAACTCGCGGCCCTGACGTGCCGATTGTCGGAGATGTCCGGCAAGTTTTGATTGATTTGCTGCGTCGCTGTCGGGAAACAGGAGTTTCGGGGAAGGCCGGACAGACTGCGGAATGGCTGCACAGGATCGATCGGTGGAAACAGGACTATCCGTTAGTTGTGCCTCATTACCCAGACATCTTGTCTCCGCAAGAGGTGATTTCGGAGTTGGCTACTCAAGCGCCGGATGCTTACTACACAACAGATGTCGGTCAACATCAAATGTGGTCGGCTCAATTTTTGAACAACGGGCCGCGTCGCTGGATTTCGAGCGCTGGTTTGGGCACGATGGGTTACGGGGTGCCGGCTGCTATGGGCGCGAAAATGGCGCTACCCGATGAGCAAGTGATTTGTATTGCTGGCGATGCTAGCGTGCAAATGAATATTCAAGAATTGGGAACACTAGCGCAATACGGCATTAATGTCAAGATTGTGATTGTAAATAATGGCTGGCAAGGCATGGTGCGGCAGTGGCAGCAGGCGTTCTACGGCGAGCGTTATTCTTCCTCGAATATGACTGTGGGGATGCCGGATTTTGTGATGCTGGCTGAAGCTTACGGGGTGAGAGGGATGCTGGTTTCGCGGCCGGAGGAACTCAAAGATGCGATCGCTCAAATGCTCGCTCACGACGGCCCGGTGCTGATGAACGTGAAGGTGACGAGGGACGAAAACTGCTATCCGATGGTTGTTCCAGGTAAGAGCAACGCTCAAATGGTTGGTTTGCCCGATCGTAGCAAGTTGCAATCTGCGGAGTTGGTTTATTGTCCGAGTTGCGGCGCTAAGAATGTTTCGACGAATAACTTTTGTCCTGAGTGCGGGACAAAAGTTTAACTAGGGACACGGCAATGCCTTGTTTGGCAGGGGTTTAAACCCCTGCCGATGTTTCGGGTTAAGCGGTTTTTCGGGTTAAGTTGACACGATGAAAGGCAAGGCCATGTCGTTACCCGGCTCTGCTGTTGGGCGTTACTAATTTACGCTATGAAAGCCTAAATATGCAAGTCATAGAAACCAGTATCCACAAAGCTTCTGGATTTTTAACTGATTTTTTTCATACCCTGATTAAGCAAAGTCCAATATTTGGTCTTTGGCTGTGTTGCTTCACGATAAACTCAATACGTTGGCGATCGTAGTCGTTGAGTGCGAGCGTCACCTGAATAAATCTGCGAGCACATCCTTAGACTGCAGACTGTCAATACCATTGAATCACCTTTCGCTTTCAAGTCGAGTATAAATTTGCGTTAAGTAAACGTCTTTTTAATCCCGTGCGACTACTATATTGAGCATAAAGTTGTTTCAGCCGTGTTGAAAAATTAGCTTGTTGGTTTTGATAATCCGCTAAGTCTCGGAGTTTTAAAAGTAACGGCACTACTTCATCGTAAGATTTAGAAGTTCCTTTTTGAATAAGAGCCTCTACATCTTCCCAAGCAGCCGTTTCTCGCTGAGCCAAAGCTTCCAATTCTTTGACTCGTAAAGCTTCAGTTGCCTGTTCTTTTTTGCGATCGCTCTTTTTTTGTTCCTGTTCAGCGCTTTCTAAAAGTTGTCTAATTGTTCGTTCTCCTATACTTACATCTTGCATAACCTCCATCATTTGTGATAATTTTTTACGCAATTCAAAGGACAGATTAGCTTCTCCTTTGGCTAACCGCAGTAAAAAGGTATCGCTTTCCGAACGATCGAGTTTTTTTATAGCTGCTTTTAGGCTCTTTTCTGAAATAGAAGGTTTAGCAGCACTCGCAGTTGTTGCCACCTTTAGCAGATGCTCATTCAATTCAAAAGCACTTATAAAAGCCTCTAACGATGAAGATAACTTACCCAATCCAGGAGGAACAGGTGGCTCTAAGTCTTCTTCATTGAGTTCATCAATATCAAGATAGCTAATCGCTTTCAGCCAAGCCAGATAAAGTAAACGATGATCTCCCTGCAAAATTTCCTGGCGCAAACCTATCAAAGAGGATAGATTTCCTTCTCCCTCTATCCACCCAAAACCTTCTTCGTCCTCCATAGAAATTTCTAAAATGACAAAATTATTAATTTCAGAAACAACAATCATATCTTCAATGCAATATTTCTGCATCCGTTCAACATCAATCAGACTTTTGGGAAAACGAAACATTAGTTGTAATGTTCCCCAATTAGCCATGTAAAACATGGCATCGAAGTATTGGACTAATAGGTCTTTTGGGTTGCCTCGAAAATCTCCATAGCTATAAGTAAATATCGCCCTAGCAGAACTTAGTTGTACGCGACTAGAGAGTAGGCTGACTGCTTCTTGTTCAGCTTTAGTCAACGGTCGATCGATGGTTTGAAACTCGTAGTATTGATATTCGCTCATAAAAATACATGGTAAGTGGGAAACTTCCAGTTTTTAGACCTGAGAGGGTCATTTTGGGTTACTGCAAATACATGGCAGAAATGGCAAAAGCTTGTTCAGGAGTACCGTAGAAACTGCCATTATTGAACATACAAAGCTCATATTTTTCATTGCTGTAGGTGTAAAAACCCAGACTCCAAGATTCTGCATCGCCAAAGTAGCGCAGCCGACACAGATGAATGGGACTATTTCGCATTCGTTCTAGATATTCCTCGCGAGATACGGGAAAGTCTTTGGGTGGAAAATCTGGAGGGCAATCAGGTTCTTTATAGGCATCAATGTAACAAAACTGACTGCGAAAGCGGATCTCTAGGCGAGTGTACTTGCCAGCGTAGTTAGCTGCAGCATAATCGAGAACACGCTGCTTTACCTGTTGTTGAACGGCTGGAGGGATTTTAACTCCGCCTGAATTTGGATCATTTTTCACCCAAGGGGACATTTAACTGCTCCGATACGCTACTGACAGAGTTAGTCTAATTGACTTGCCACGTTTAGTTGCTAACATTTAATTAAACTTTAGATTTAAGTTGCTCAAGCTATAGCTTGAGCTAACTCCAACGAACCTGTACCTGTAACTAAAACCGATCAATATACCTCTCGCGCTTATCTATCGACTCGACTAAGCCAACTAGCGCGAAAAACCGAATCTTTATTACCCGCTGCCTCCACTTCAAATAATCTTGCCGATGCCGTTCATTCAAAGCTATTGCCAAAGATTTGGCATCAGAACAAATCCCGGTGTTGCTTAATCAGAGGATGAAAAAAATCCGTTTAAAATCTAGAAGCTTTGTGGATACTGGTTTCTACGACTTGTATCTTGAGCTTTTATTACTCTAAATCAGCAACGCCAATAGAGTTTACGATGGAATCTGTAGAATACCTAAAACTTCTCAGACTTAGCGATCGCACCTTAGACAATTATCCATTATTTAAATAATAAGCCAAAGAGCAGATAAATCCTGAGATTGTCGCCGCAGAAGATGAATTAGAAATAACCATAAGATGCAAATAAACTTTGTGGTTTACTCAAAATAGGAAAATTCGCGGGAGTTGCAAATGAATCTTTTTTTGGGAATAGATTTCGGCACCACGGGCGCGCGATCGACTGTCATAGACTCCCAGGGTAGAATACATTGTGAGACTGAATATACTTTTGCTAACAAGGGGCAACAACAGCCTGAATTGCCCTCGGTTTGGCAAAATGCGCTGTGGGATGTGATCGAGCAAATTCCCCCAACAATCCGCAATCAGGTAAGGGCGATCGCCATTGACGGTACATCCTCCACTGTCATGCTGTGCAATACCGACGGTATACCAGTATGCGAGCCGATTTTATACAATGATGGGCGCGGTGCAGCGGTGACAGAGAAGTTGCGGGCGATCGCGCCGGATAACCACACAGTATTGAGCGCTACATCGAGTCTGGCAAAACTCCTGTGGTTGCAGGAGGGCGGGCAGGGGGGCACCGCCCCTACAGTTTTCCTGCATCAAGCTGACTGGCTGGCATTTCTCCTGCACGGAAAATTGGGAATTAGCGACTATCACAATGCTTTGAAACTCGGTTTCGATGTTGATACTTTGTGCTATCCGAATTGGCTGGTAGAGGGAATTGCGGGCGCTGCAACGCCTGAATTGCCGCAAGTTGTCGCACCGGGAACGCCTGTGGGGGAAGTGAGATCTCAAGTGGGCGATCGCTTCGGTTTTCCCCGCGATTGTATAATCTGTGCTGGTACAACTGATAGCATTGCAGCATTTTTAGCAAGCGGTGTGAATTTACCAGGGGAAGCAGTAACTTCTCTCGGTTCTACACTAGCAGTCAAACTGTTAAGTCATACCCGCGTAGATGATTCTAGATACGGGATTTACAGTCACAAATTAGGGGATTTGTGGTTAGTTGGAGGTGCTTCTAATACCGGAGGTGCCGTGCTGCGACACTTTTTTACTGATGTGGAGTTGGAGAATTATAGCACACAAATTGATCCAGAACAAGAGAGTTTGCTGGATTATTACCCATTGTTGAAAAAGGGCGATCGCTTTCCGATTAATGACCCGAATTTGCCGCCCCGACTCGAACCGCGTCCTACTGATTCACTGGAATTTCTGCACGGTTTGCTAGAAAGCATAGCGCGGATTGAAGCGTGGGGATATCAATTATTGCAAGAATTGGGTGCAACTCCTTTGACAAAAGTTTATACTGCTGGCGGCGGGGCGAAAAATTCGGTTTGGAGTGCGATTAGAAAGCGTTATTTAAAAGTGTCTGTATTAACGCCGATTCATACTGCGGCTGCTTATGGGGCGGCGTTATTAGCAATGCGAAGTTTAACTGATTAGAGTTATTGCATAAATCTTGGATGGATAGGGAAACCGCAGATGTGTGCAGATTAACGCAGATTAACGCAGATGCTTAGCTATATTTTTACTTAAACTCGCTGCAACTTAGCTGTTCTCGGATCGATGATTTTTCTGCCCAAACCTGAAAACTTAATTGCCAGATTAGTTTTATCGCCTTCTCCCAAAACGTGGGTAATTTCTCCAACTCCAAAAGCATGATGAAAAACCCGATCGCCCGTTTGCCAATCCACCGATTGTCCATTGTTTCCCGCTTTAGAACTCGCAGAATTTGCTGCTGAATTATTAGTTTTTCCTTTAGATGCAGCCGTTTTCCCGGCTTTAGTTTTCTTCGCACTTCCAGCCAGCAAATGCGGCGGCAATTCTCCTAAGAATAGCGAAGGGGTGCAGTGTTCCCGGAAACCTCCCCAGAGGCGACGTTCGCGAGTGTGGGTGAGAAATAGCAATTCCTGGGCGCGAGTGATGCCGACGTAGCACAAACGGCGTTCTTCTTCGATCGCTTTTGGGTCGTCCAAACTGCGGAAATTGGGAAATAAACCCTGTTCCATCCCGACTAGAAATACCACGGGAAATTCTAATCCTTTTGCTGAGTGCAGCGTCATCAGCGACACGCGGGAATCTTCTTCCTGCAAGTCATCTAAATCGGATGCTAAAGATGCTTTTGCTAAAAATGATGTTAGCGTTGGTTCTTCGTTTTGTTCTTCAAATTGTAGCACCGCATTGTACAATTCTCTGACGTTTTCGATCCGATTTTCGGCTTCCTCTGTTCCTTGATTTTTCAAATCTTCAATGTAGCCTGAATCTTGGATAATTCCTTGGACAATTTGCGAAGCGGGCAGGGTTTCAACTTGCGATTGCCAACGACCAATCATTTCGGCAAACTTAATAATAGCTTTTGCCGATCGCCCTGCTAGAGTATTGACAGAAGATTCATCGCTGAGGATTTCCCACAACGGAATGCCTAACTGAGTTGCAGCGTCTTCGATTTTGGAAAATGTGGTATCCCCAATGCCGCGACGGGGAGTATTGATGATGCGTTTGAGGCTGACGCTATCGTCGGGATTGGCGAGCGCCCGCAGGTATGCTAGGATATCTTTGATTTCTTTGCGATCGTAAAACTTTAGACCGCCGACAATATTGTAGGCAATGTCTAAAAGCATTAACGCTTCTTCAAAGGATCGAGATTGAGCGTTTGTGCGGTAGAGAATCGCAAAGTTACTGCCGTTTTCGTATTCGGAGTTTTGGCGCTTCAAGGAATGAATTTGACCTGCTACAAATTCCGCTTCATCTAATTCGTTGTCGGCGCGCCAGACAACAATCGGAGCTCCCGGTTCGCGAGTCGGGCGCAGAATTTTTTCTATCCGTTCGGTATTGTGTTCGATCAAGTGGTTCGCGACTTGCAGGATGTTTTCGCGCGATCGATAATTTTCCTCTAATTTTACCATTGTTCGAGTTTTTTCGTCAGATAAACCATCTCCGAAATCCTCTTGAAATTCCAGCAAGATGGTATAATCTGCCATCCGAAAGCTGTAAATTGATTGATCGACATCGCCAACGACAAAAATCGAGCGGTTTTGCCATTTATTGAAGCTTTTCGGGTCGGCGTTATTTGTCACCAACATCCGAATCAAATCGTATTGAGTGCGGTTAGTATCTTGGTACTCGTCAACTAAAATATGGCAAAACTTTTTATGCCAGTAACTTAATACTTGATCGTTTTGGCTCAAAAGTTTAACTGGAACGAGGATTAAATCGTCAAAATCTAGGGCATTGTTTGCTGCTAAAGCGTCTTGGTATCGACTGTAAACATCGGCAATCACGCGACCTCGATAATCCGGTTCTGCGGCGTGGTATTCTTGAGGCGACAACCCTTTATTTTTAGCGTTGCTGATGACATAGCGGACTTTTCGTGGGTCAAATTTCTTGTCGTCGAGGTTCAGGGTTTTGGTAACAATTTGTTTGACGAGACTTTGAGCATCTGACTCATCAAAAATCGAAAAGTTTTTCTTCCACTGGCGGCCTTTTTCGTCTTGGTATTTTTCTATATCGTAGCGGAGAATGCGGCCGCACAAAGAGTGAAAAGTCCCCATCCAAATGTGTTTGGTAATTCTTTGGTAAATTTGCGATCGCAATTTCGTCTGCACATCCGGGGCTAAGTCTACCAAAGGTTTGCCATATTCCGCTTCAGCTTGCTGAGTTGCCAGCAATTTCTCAATTCTTTCTTTCATCTCCCTGGCGGCTTTATTTGTAAATGTCACCGCCAGAATATTTTCGGGATCGACTCGATGGGTGCGAACTAAGTTAGCAACTCGGTAAGTTAGAGCTCGGGTTTTGCCGGAACCAGCGCCGGCTACTACTAACAGCGGCCCGTTATAATGGGCGACTGCTTGGCGCTGAGATGGGTTGAGGTGGCTGAGGAAATCAGTGGTTTGAGTCATAGCTAGAAAGTTAGTTTAATTTTTTAAGGGGGGTAAATAATACTTGGTATGCGATACCGCGAGTTTTTTTAACGTAAGGTGCGCTAGGCGCACCCTATATTATAACTAGATAGGTGATTTTTTAAACTTTAAATATTTTGTGCCCAAGCGAGTTGTTTAAGTTAAGGTGCTTGGCGCGCACCCTACACAATAACTAGATAGGTGATTTTTTTTAACGTTTAAATATCCGTGTCAGCCAAATTGCTGCTAATAATCCCAAGCCAATCCAGATGGCAATAATCACAACAGCGGCAGCCCTATTTATCGGTTTTCCTCGCTCTATTTCTGCGGCTGCTTTTTCCCGACACTCGGCTAAAACCTGTGGCGGAATCATCTTCAGTACCAGCCAAATTCCCAAAGGTACAATTATCAAATCGTCCAAGTAGCCAAGAATCGGTATGAAGTCAGGAATTAAGTCGATCGGACTAAAAGCGTAGGCCACCGTAAGCCCTGCTAAAATTCTGGCGTACCTTGGTACTCTCTGGTCTGTACTGGCTAAATAAACAGCGTAAGTCTCTTTTTTTAGTCGGCGGGCAACTTGTTTTAACGATTGCATATTTTAAATTTTTACACGATTCAATAGTCCAGACAATTTTTAAGCAGCGAAAGTACCATAATACATGACTGAAGGAAGGTTAGGATGATTTAAAATAAAATTCCGATCTCAATTTAACTTGTCAATAAAGGTACAAAGTAGATGCTTATTACCAAGGGGAAGCCGTAAGAAATTCACAAATGATTTAGGATTGCTATATGCTATTATAAAGGTAAGCTTTCCCCACAGTTTTTTGCCACTTTTCCTTAAAAAAGAAGACTCAATGACGGCAATAATTGTCGGCTCAGGATTCAATTGCTTGAGAAATTATGGCTCAAAAAGTTCTCGATCGCTTCCTCTATGAACTAAACCGTTCAGTGTAAACACAGGGGGATTCGCAAACGGTATCCGCATCCTGTCGTCATCTCATGTATGAAGTTCGGACGCCAGCAGGATTGACCCAACAGCAACTTGCAGACGCATTGGGGCAAAACAGTCGGCGAGCGCGCGGAAGGTTGGGAAAGAAAGAGATATGTAGTCAAAAAAGAACCGTCTTACTCTATTAACTTAAATCTAACTTTTTCTGCTCCTTGAACCATCTGTAAAGCAAACTCAGCCGAAGTAAAAGAAGGAACTTTTTCCTTTCCTTCTTCTTGTTCCAGCTTTCTTTGAAATTTATCTGCTAATTCACTAATATTAATCACCTTTTTAATAGCATCTATCTCTTCAATTTTCAAATCACTCCTTTCTGTGCCATCTAATTGTCTCAACTCTCGTGACAGCGTGCCTGTCTTCTCATTAAAATTAAAACCAAAATGCAATCCTTCTGGTTTTAGAGAAATATCTACCGTCTTAATTTCTCCATCAAATAAACAAATTAAGACATCTTCAGAAAGGCGATCGCACCGTAAAACATCTAACTTTACTTCCATAGATGAATCATCATTTATTAAAGAACTAGAACCATCTATTTGTAAGTCAGGCCAACCTGAAACAACTTCTGATCGCATTAAAAACCCTGTAATTACTTTTGCTTCACCGGCAATAGGTTTTTCCTGTACATTAGATTCTTGTACTCCTCCAATACTAAATGCACCATCAAGTAGAGATTCTACCCAAAACCAATCGAGGCAAAAGAAACGAATTGATTCTATTGGTAACATTGTTTCATCTGGCACTAAGTAATTAAAAGGAATATTGTAGAGTAATCCTAAACGTTCTAACCAAGTTTTAACATCTTTTGGAAATTCACTATTGTTATCTCGATTTTCCTTATTTTTAGCAAAAAGATGAGGATAGAGTGCTTGTTGATTATCTTTCGCTAAATTTTGAGCATTAGTCCGTTTCCAGTTAAATAAACTAACTGCAAATTTTTTATCTTGCAAAGCTAATAATTGCCCCAGTTGCCAAGCTGCTGCGTAGGAAATATCAAATAAACCATTAGTAGAATCATAGGCAATTAGTTGATCTGCACAGCGAATGCTTAATTGAGATAATTGTAATGCTGTCGGATTTTCTCCAGGTAGTAAAGGGCTATGATACCAAGAGTAAGTTTTACCGCCCTGTCGCAGATAATGGGGTAAAGGAATATATCCTTTAGCAAGATATTTGTCTGCTTCTTGATTATTCAGTTTAGGCAAATTTAAGGTATTTTTGTTAAGATTTTTAAGTAAACCTTTAAAATTATGCTCAGGTTCAATACAAGAAAAGCTCCAAGTTTTGAGAGTGACTAAACGAATATAATCTGTATCATTGGCATTTTGATAATTAAATTCACCTTTTTCATTAAACAGTTCCTCGAAAGATACTAAATAAGCTGTACTCCTTCCATTTTTTTTCGGAATACGATTACTAATAATTACAGCTAGAGGTTCGTTATTCTCTTCATCTCCTGTAACTTGACGAACATGAGCTAAATATTCTAAATTTTTTGTAGTAGGTAATATTTCAGATAAAAATTTTTTGTTAATGTCAATAACTGATACATTATCATCTTCATGTTGTCCGATTTCTAAGGTTATAGCATTCCATTTAATAGTCTTTGTATAACTCTGTTTTAAACTTTTCAGAGTAATAACTTTAGTATTTTTAACTTGAGCTAATATTGCTTCAACTTGTTCCTCAAATTTAGCAAAATCACCTTGAAGCTTTTCTGTTTTTCTATTCTTTTTATCAAGTATTATTGCTTCATTGTCATTTATAGATTTGAGCCAAGCTATATTTTTAGATAAAAGATGTTCCCATAATTTGGTGCTTATTTTGTCTATATTTTCTTTAAGAATGGTTTTTAAAAGGTTTTCTTCTTCTTCATAAATAACAATTAATGCTAACCAGGGTACATATTGATTTCCTGATTGTGCTAATCTTTCCCAGGGTAAGGTGCTACGTTTGAGGACAATATGAGGTAATACATGAGAATGATCTCCTGAACTTCCTGCTGGTGGAAATACTGAATGAATGTCTTGAGGATTTAATTCAAAGCGACTTCCTTGAACAATAAAAGTAAAGGACGAGTCAAAAGAAGCACTAAAATTATTATTTTTATAGTCTGTTCCCTTGACAGTTTGTTCAAACTTAATTTGATATTTTCCAGCACCTAAAGCTGTTTGATGATTTTGAATAAATTGAATTTGACCTTGGGCTGTTGAATCTGTTTGAGTATTCATAGTTTTAGTTAGATAATTGGGTTAAATTGAGGATTGTAAGCAAGGAGAAATTATGAATGCTTCTTCTATATTTTCTTGGTTAAAATCTCCTAAATCAATATCACTAATAGACAATCCTAAACTTTGTAGTAAGGTGTTTCTTGCCTTCTCCACAGGTTCAAAAATTATACTTGCACCAATTTTTTCTTGCCGAGTATTCTCATCTTTTACTTCATTTTCTAAAAATTTAAGAAATGAATTATTCCATTGATATGCACTTTCTATTGATTCTATATCATAAGCTAAGTTTTTTCGGTCAATAGCTTTAGTTTTTCCAGGCTTAGCAGATTTAGCAGGTTTAATTTTAAACCCAGATAATACATTTTTAATAAGTTCTCCGTTAATATTAACTTCTGTTGATTGTCCCCATAACCCTGCGGGAATATTTTTATAAATAGGTTCCAAAGAAAATTTCTCATAATTTGTAATTCTAATATTATATCTTGATTGAGTAAAATTACTTGTATTAAGATTCATTGGTGCAATACCAAATGAATTTAATTGATATTTTGTATCAATTTTTTCTTCTATATAAATATTGAGATTGAGAATGTCTTTGATTTCTTTATCTTTATTGTCTTTATTGTTACTACCTTTTTCTATAAACAAAAAATACTTGTTAATACCATCAGTAATCATCCAGGTTTCATTTTCTTTGATTGCTTCAGAACTTGCTGCTGATGATAGAAATTTATTGCTTTTTCTAAACTTATTTTTCAAATTATCTGATATATGATTTTTATTTAATTCTGTTTTAATAGAAGATAAATCTTCAGATTCAGTTATACTAAAGCAAAAAATATTAGCATTAGCTGTTTTAATCGGAATTACGGAAGAAGTAGCAATAACTAATTCTTTGGAATTAACAATAAAGATTGCAGACTTCCCTTCCCCTACTTTTCGCAGCAATCCACTTTCTATTCCAATGGTACAAACTTGTTCAGGCAAGAAAGACTCTTTGAATTTTTCCCAACTGAGAGGTTTTGGTTTTGTGAAAGACCGGCTACCAAAAGCAATAGTAAAGGAAATAATTTGAAGGTCAATCGTAGCCGTTCCCGAAAACTCTGGTCCCCAAATATGTAAGTTTGCTCCTAAATCAACAGAAATTGTCTTACGAACACCAACTATCTTAAAAGTGTAGGATGCTCCCATTCTCAGACTAATCTCAGCTTCATAAAAATAGGGTTGCCAAGCAACGATAAAATGAGCATTGGCTATAAACCACGCTTTTTTATTACCCGATTCCCAAATGGCTTCGAGTCGTCCTCCTGCCATAATCGCTGAAGCAGTGAGGGCAAAATAAACACTACCTTTAACGTTTAATTCAGGACTAATTTGCCAGTTTAAGGCAACGGGATCTACTCTAGGGTAATGGGGAGGAATATTGAATTTAGGATGATAACCGCCAACTGTTAGGACAAAATCACCTTCATGTGGATCTTTAAACCAACTATAAAAAGCAAATCCACCACTAATCGTGCATTTTTTGTCAAAAATATAGGAATCCGGTAAGATTTTACCATCAACTTTGAGAGTTCCCTCGGCAGGGACAAAACGGGCGAGGAGAGCAAAGCGAACTTTTGCTAGAATTAGTTGATCTTCTACTAAAAGAGGAGGGGAAATAAGGGTAGAAATGCCAATTAAGTTGAGTGTAAATTGATCACCAAAGGTGGCGACAAAGAGGGCAAAGGAATCAATAATTTTAAAGGAGGTAAATTTAATGCCTACTGCTAAAAATATTTCCCCTGTTTTGGGGGGAATGTAAGGTGTTAACTCTTTTTGAATTGCCTTTAAACCGTCTACATCTACTTTTGCACTATTTAAAGCAGCTTTGACAAGGGGAAAGTTGGGAATTTGGTCAAGGGTGGGAAGTATTAAACTACGATTGTAGCCGAAACCTAAAGCGAGGCCGGTAATGAAAAAGAAGGGAGGGCCACCGATGGCTTTGTCTAGAATGCCATAGATAAAGAGAGAAGGATGTCCTTCCTCTGTAGTCGTGTATGAGCCAATCGCGGTGAGGGTAAAGGCTTCAGTTTTGACAATCAATGCACCTGAATATTCGTCTTTACCGTTAATAGTGCGTCTCAGAAATGCTCCACCAATAGACACTCCTCCTTTGCTTTCGTAGCTAATGCCAAGTCCTTGCAGGTTAAATTTAGGCTTGAATTGTTTGATGGATGAGCCAACCGATAAGCCATCTAATGTTAGAGTGAGGCCGGCGGAGGAAATTGAAGCATCAAGGAAAAACCAGATTTCTGAGTTTTGGTATTTTACCCCGACTCGCTGGAAATAAACAGGACCAAAGTTCTTTTTGAGGTCAAACCATTTAGTGCCATCAGATGTTTCAATTGCACTTGATTTTTCTTTTTGTGGTTTTGTTGAAGAGTTAGTATTTTCTATAGAAGTTGAAGTATTAGGTGATAATCGAGGAGTTGACGTATTACTAGATTGATTATTTGATGAATTTGATAATTGAGAACTTTTTGGAATTGCAATATCTAAAGTTTTTTGTTGATCACTAAATTTAAGTGAAGCAGATAAAGCCAGTCCTCCAAGAATCTTTTCGGGGGCAAGTTCTGTAATTAGTTGAGTTTTATTATCAAAATCTTGAGAAGCGTAGATTAATTGAAAATCTTGAATCGAAACGGTTTGTTCGGAAGAAAATCGTTTACCAATTAAAGGAAGCTTAGATAAATTAATTTCTGTTCCCAAACCTAGACAAATTAGAATTTTTGTAGTATTTTTTTCTTTGTTGAAAACCAATAAAAGTTTATCAAGACTAATTTCTATATCATCAGGTATTGGCTTTCCTAGCTC
Organism: Microcoleus sp. Pol12B5; assembly: GCF_036701335.1. Lineage (NCBI taxonomy): Bacteria > Bacillati > Cyanobacteriota > Cyanophyceae > Oscillatoriales > Microcoleaceae > Microcoleus > Microcoleus sp. Pol12B5. Next base: position 113,670 of record NZ_JAUBQQ010000002.1, read on the forward strand.
AGCATCAAAGGCATCAACAAAATTTCTGATATTGATAGATTCTTCAGAACTAATTTTTCCTTGTAATAAACAACTCTCATCCCGTAATAAACTAACTACAGAAAAATTGATCGGATTTCCTGATGTTTTTAATTTAAAATCTAATTTAATTTTTAGCTTTTGATTTTTAGTCATTTGTAACTTTTATATATTCTTTATTTTTAGTATTCTAAATTTATAGCAAATTTAGAATTTTCTTAATATCTAAAGTTAAGTAAGGTGAGGAAAACTCACCCTACTTTAACGATTAAAAATGCTTTGTAGAATCTAATTTTATTTTATAAAACTAGGTTCTTGAGCAGTTCTATGGGCTTCCTTCTATTTAAGTGTTGGTTTTTTCTATTTCAGTGCTTGTTTCTTCATTGCTGATCTCTAAATAAATTCCAGTAAGAGTTAAGCCTGATAAATCAGTACCTTGATCACTCTTTCCCCAAACTGCTGATAAACCAATTGTATAGAGAGTGGATTTTTCTACTGTGCCCGAACCCGGAATTTTAACATGAAATTTCTCAACAGATAGTTCAGCAGTCATTACTTTATCATAGGTATCTGTGAGGATTTTAAATGCAGGTAATTGCTCTTTGATATTCTTTTTACCTTCTACCACAGAAACACGATAATCAGACTTCAAATTCTCAAGAATACTATTAATTCCATCACCCGCTTTTCCTAATTTAACTTTTTGGGGTAAAGTTAATTCGATTCCCTTTTCTTTAATCTGATCAATAGCTTCTTTTGGTTGTAAAGCGATCGGTTCACCATTCAGATCAAAAGTAACACCAAGTTTTACTTTAGTTGTAGGAGTTTTAGTAATTGTAGGAGTTGTGGCCACGATTTTTGTTTTTCCTTTTTTGCAATTTAGTGAAAAGTAATCAATTGAGTTTTTAGACTGTCGTAGATGTTTTAACCGTGATAATCACCCAAGCAGTTAAATTGGGTTTTTCAAAGTTAAAAGGATCACCCCTAGCCTCATATAAAATACTGTTTCCATCTCCTAGTTCAACTTTAATAGGCATTTGCATCAGTTTTGCTACAGGACTATCGCCAGAAAAATCAGTCGGTAACTTTAACTCATACTTAGCATTTATAGCTTCTAAAAACTCAGAGATGGTTTTTATGGGTTTTTGAGTATCTAGTAAATTGTTGTCAGCCATTTTGGATAAACTCCTGATATAAAAAATTTAATGAACTTTATTGCTTCTCAATTTTTCAATATTTCTAGCCTCCTCTGTAATTCTCGGTTTTCTATCGCTAAATCATTAGATTTTTGCGCTAATTTATCACATTTTAGACTTAATTCTTCAATGGTTTGCGCTACTTCTTTAATAGCAGCGATCGCCAGAACTCCAAAATCGGTATAAGCAAGTCCTTTCAACTCACCCTTCTCATTATTTATAGAAGTAACAAGTTCGGGGAAAATTTGCTCTACTTCTTGGGCTATAAATCCTATATTACAGATTTCGCTATCTTTCCATATAAAGCGAACAGGATTAAGTTGAATTACTTGATTCAAAATATTATTTAAATTGGATACTTCTTTTTTTAATGAAATATCTGAAGATGCGATAAGAGTAATATCATGAAGATAAAGATTGGTATTATTCATGTATATTCCTCTTGAATTACTATTTGGATCATCTCGGAATATAAAGAAGTTACCATTATCTTCAAGTCCAATTCTGCATTTGATATTTTGCGTGTGATGATGTAAGACAATACCTTTGTTAGCTTCTGTCTGCTTAATTTCTAATTTCCCATTATTAGGAGTTCCTGCTCCAATTCCGATATTACCGCTGCCTTTTTGAATAAATAATCGAAAGTCGGAAACACCTGTCTCTACCAAGTTTAATCCTGGTGTATTACCACCATAATTCTGTTCAATATGCCATTTTTTTACCCATTTTTTTACTTTATCAGTATCAGGACCTTCAAAAGCAATAAGTCCTTCTTGTGATCCTACGGCTCGAATTACTAAAGGTTCTTTAGAAAAATCTGAAGAACCAATACCAATTCTGCCATTAGTAACAGAAAGATTACCCGTGATGTTCGTATCACCTTTCGCTGCAATTGAAAACCTTTTTTTCCATTGTCCGTTATTTGTATGATCTGTGTAACCAATTTCTAAAGCATTTTCTCCGTCATCGCCAAGACAAATTCTTAAAGAACTTCGATCTGCACCACTATTAAATCGAGACATCCAAATTGAATCAGTGTTTTCTGTTGCACCTCTAAAGTAAAGTTTTTTACCCAATTCATCCCCCGTAGCCATTACTTCAATTTTTTCTCCAACAGATATATCATTAGTAACCGAAAGATTACCTACAATCGCAGTATCACCTTTTACTGTTAATTGTTCATTTCCAGGTTCAATACCAATTCCCACTTTGCCGGTGAGGTTTGAATTTCCATCTACTTTTAAGGCAATACCTAATTGGTCATTTGTCTTAACATGAAGCTTGGCTTGGGGTTCATCAGTCCCAATTCCCACACAGCCAACTTTTACTTTATTAGTCCCTTCATATTCCCGATATACCAGAGGACCTTTATGAATGGGAACTGTAATATATCCATCCCAATACCCCGGAATATTCTCATAGTGAACATAGAGATTAGCATAGCCAGAAAGAAGCTGAGTCTTGAGCTTAGTAATACTTAACTTGAGAATTTCTTGTCTATTTTCTAGGTTTAATCCTTGAATATAAGTAAAACTCCATTGAGGCGTCATTCCCTGTTTTTGTTGACCACTTTCTATCCAGTTTTGGCGGTCGATAGTGCCATCTTTAATAATATCTATTCCAATAGTATCTACATCATTTTGAGAAACTAAAGCCCATTGATTATTATTAGACTGCTCATTCATAGCAACATCAAAAGAAATAGTGAATTTAATTCCTTCGTCTAAGTCTTTTAATGCAACTGGTGGCGAAGTTAATGATCTTTTATCGGTATCTCCCTCCTTCTTATGATGAATAATTGTAAGCTCTTTCAGTTTAGATAAATTTTCAGAGGAAAAAGAAAATCCTAAATCTTTGGATAAATAAATAAAATAAACTAAAATCTCTTGAGATACAGTTTTAAATTTTTCACCAACAACAAATTGAAAAAAAAACTTCTCTAAAATGCTATTTGTTAGGTTAATTACAAGAGGGTTGTTAGATTTATTCAATTCTGCTATGATCAATTTTAATGCTTTATATTTATTTTCATCTTCATTTGAATCATTCAAGAAAATATTAATATTATTTGTCAAATCCGAATTCTTAATAACCAAAGAAAGTTTTGACAATGAATCAAAAAAAGTCTTAAGCTCATTGTTTTTACCCAAAGAGAAAATAATATTTTGCAATATTATCCTTTCTAAGCTACTGGGAGCAATTTGTACATCTTGAATTGAATTAATATCAAATTCGGGCAATTTAGATGTATCTTCAACTGATGATTTTTTACCTACTAATGATTTAGCTTGTAATGAAGAATTAAGTAGAGGAAGTAACTGTATCGAGAGTGTTAATTCATTTTCTGTTCCATCATTAATAATGGTATTAGAACCCAAAAATCCTGCATATATAGGAACTTGTTTTTTTCCTCTTTGATTAACAATATTGAGGTATTCTAAACGATAACCACTAATGATTTCAGTGGAACCTTTGTACTGAAGATAATTATATTTAATTTCTACCCGTGTTCCTCGTGATCCCCCTTGAGGTGCAGCACCAATATTTTGTAGGGTTAGAGTAACCCTTTCACCATTTTTAATTTCAGAATTAGGCTCGGCTTTTCGCAAATAAAATATATTATCCTTATCTGAAAGGCTCATCTCCCATCCGTCTTCCTTCTTGAGAGTAATTTTTTCAGGATCTACTAAGGTACCCGGTCGGAATAAAATGCAAAAATGGTAGCCCTCTTGAGTCCCTGGCGTGCCAACTTCCTGATATTCTATGTTTCTACCAGAAGTATTCACTATTTCAATTCTTAATGATTGCCTTAATGCACCATCATCAATGCTAAGAATATTTTGTCCATCCTCATCTTGGAGAAAGATTTGAAAAATATCAGTGCCTTTTATAGATACTAGATTTACATTACTGCTGTTAGAGTTTGTCATGATAAATTCCTTGTATGGGTTTAACTAATTTGGCAATTTTTTGACTTTTCAATCTATTTTAAGATTGCTCAGCTTCTTGACTTAATTGTTGTTCTCGGATTTTTTTTGCTTGCAGTTGCGCTTCGGCTTGAGCTTGAATTTTATTAATTAATTGAAAAACTTCAATATAAGGCCGGTTTCCTAGAGAGTCGAGAATTTTATTGACTTCTTCAATCGTTAAGTTAATGCTGATTTGTTCCATTGATAACACCTAAGTTTGTTAATTCATTTCAAACAACACAATAATTAATAATAACTCAAAATATCAGGTTAGCTTGAATCTTTTTTTAGCACTAACCATCCTTCTCGAATTTCTTGTTGACTAGAAAATTTGGCCTTAGTAGTCACTGGGTCAATTGCAACTTTACACAAATCAAAAATTTCTTCTATTAGCTCATCCAAACCTTCTAATATCCCTGTTAACTTTAGTCTTTTATCTTTAGAAACTACATCTGCTGTTTCAGCTTTTTGAGTTTGTTGAAGCCACTTTTGAGTTAATAAAACCTGCCAGGGGTATCTATTTTCAAGATGTTTTATAAAAGCTTCTTTTTCAATAATTTCAATAAATGGTGTAGTAACTGAATCACTTGTAATTTTACACAAATCAAAGATTTCTTCTATTATATCATCAAAACCTTCTAATATCCCTGTTAACTTTAGTCTTTTATCTTTAGAAACTACATCTGCTGTTTTAGCTTTTTGAGTTGGTTCAAGCCAGTTTTGAGTTAATAAAACTTGCCAACATGATTCATAATTTAGTTTGGGGTGTCTATTTTCAAGGTATTTTATAAAAGTTTTTTTTTCAATAAATGGTATCGTGGAAATTTCAGACCATTTATCTTTTCTTTTTTCTAACCAAGACCAATTATATTCTGGTTCATTAAGTAAAGGAAGATGAATCTGACTGATCTCAGTCAAAATAGGAGAAGTTAGAAATGTTACCTTAATGTTTGCTAATGCTTCCGTATAATGTTTAGATGGAATTGTAATTGCTTTACTGGGCAAAATTCCCGATGTTGCATGAAAAGTACATCTTGGATCTACTAACATAGTTAATATTTGCGGTGGACTGCTAATGGACTGAACAATATTAATTGCTCCTTCTTCTACTCCCTCTGCATTATTACTTTTATCCCAATCCTGAGTTTCAATATATAGAGATTCATTACTATCACTTTGTTGAGCATAAAATATATTATTTTCGTATTCATAATTATATTTTTCTTCGGTTTTAGAAATTTTTTGTTCCTTCCAATAGCCGATGACTCCATCATTGAGTTGTTGATATTCGCCAATCCGAATAGGAAATCTAACATTAATAAAATTATCGGTATCTCTTTCTTCAAGGCTAATATTATGCTGCATTTCTTTCTGAAAAATATTCCAATCCTGGTTAATGGCGGGGAACCCCAATAATTCCAGATTGACTGATGCTCGGACTAATGCAATTGGACGACCCATTAATAAGGCTAAACTTTGATGCTGGGCAAAATTTTCTGGATCAATATTATTGAGTGCATTATTCAAACAAGTATTAAATTCATCAAGGAAAATTTTTCCTGAGCTATCTTTTTCTGAGTCATTTTTCCCTAACTTAATAAGATTTTTTACCAGTTTCTGTAAATGAATGTTTGATATATTAGGAGTTTCTTCTTGGTCTATTTGATTAGCTCCAGGGGCATTATCCCATTCCCCATTAAGATTAATAGATCCCAAAGCTTGACCTTGATTATCATAAATCATCAAACTTTTATTTAAGTTATTCGGTAAAATCCAACCACAAATAGGAGTTGTATCAGGATGATCGTTACTTTCACAGTTATCTTGCTCATTAGCAGACAACCAACGGAAATTAATCCGACAAGGTTGAACAAATCGAGGTGGAAGAGCTATTCGATAATCTTCGGTTGCTTTCATGCTTTCTGGCTTAATGACGTATTCTTTCCAGTCTAAATTTCTAACTTGTCCAAAGGTATCAATTAGCTGTAAGTCAATAATTCGCATTTCTCCAGAACGAATAGGGCTAAAATCATCTAACGGTTGAGGCGCACTTTTAATTTCATCTTCTACTGCTTCTGCTACTGCATTAGTAAAAGTTTGGTAGTCTTCAAAGCCAATAGGATCTTGAATGCCTAATTGTAAAGTTTGTTTGTGCATCAATAAAGCTTCATTAAATCCACCTAGGGCTTGTGATAAGCAGTTAAGGCTTTTTAGTTCTGCTTGAGCTTTTGTAGCTGTATCAATAGGATGAGGAATCGTTATTAATTTTTGTTCTTCGTACCATTTCTTGAGTTTTTCTATATTTTCTAGTTTTCCTAGGTATGGATTAGCCTCAATATTTTTTATATCTTCATATTGAGGATATTTTTTAGAAATATTTTTACGCAAGTAACCTTCTATTTCTTCATCTCTTATTGACTTCGGATTTTGTAAATGTTTTGCATACTCTCTCAGTTTTTGATGAACTTGATAATTTTCATCTTTGCCATATTTTTCTAAATACTCTTTAATTCTTTCTTGCAATAATGAATTAGCATAGGGAGTTAAAATACTGAAACCACTGTAAATATTAGGAGCGGAATCTGTTTTAATGCGATTGTCTCTCACATCTTCAACAAGAGATTGCTTAGATTTTGGCGATAGATCCACATCATTTGCCTCAAGTGTATAATTTTGAACTAGGAAATCATCGCTATAGTTACGATTGTCAGATGTTTTATTGCTGCCATTAGCAACAGGAAATAACTCAACTAACCATTCCAATAAAAATGGATTCCAAGGTTGCTTATTCCAAATACTAAAACCTATTTTTTCTGTCTGTTGAGAAGCAATGTTATTAATTTCAGTAAAAATAGGCTTAAAATCCTCAATAGTTTTTAAATCTGGAATTGTTTTATCAAGTTTTATAATCCGACACTCAAGTAATCCATCTTTGTTAAGGCGACCATCTTGACCATGCCGTTTACTTGCTTTGACCGCTTCTCCCACCATTAAAACAACAGGTTCTTTCGGCTGCCAATAACGAGGACTACTCACTCTTTCTATCCAATAAGTTGGAGGATAAGGTGTTTTTTCTTTTTCCTCTTTATCTAATTTATTATATTTATCTTGTAATTGCTTATTAAGAGAATCAATTAAACCAATTAAATCATTAATCATTCCGGCTAATTCATGGGTGAAAAAAGAGCCTGAACCTGATGCACGATTCAATTTTTTAGCTTCATTTTGAAATAACTTTAATTTTCCTATTTCGTTGAGTTTATCTTCAAGTGGTTTAAGTCCTTTTTCTTCAATATAATACTTAACGGCATCAATATCAGGATAATTATCCCAACTGTCTTCAGGCGGATAGGTAGAAACCATATACTTGTACCAATCAGAAAACAGTTGTCTGCGTCTGGAATTTATTTTTGCTAACTCACAATCATATTCTTGCTGCTTTTGGTTAACTTGATCCAGTAAAGATGCAATTTCTGAAGGTAAACTTAGTTTGGTTGGAGTTGCTTGATTTTCTGACTTTGAATCCTTTGTTTCTAAGTTAATTTTCCACAAAAAACCTCCTAAAACTCCATTAAATCCTGCTTCATGGCGAATTTCTTGAAATTTTGCTCCTGTGTCTAATTGTTGAGTTTCTAAACTTTCTGCAAACTGTAATGCTTCTAATTGTTCCTCAATAATTACTTTCTGAGATTTATTCTGAGATTTATCAAGAGTTTCAGCTAAATAAGCCGATAATGCTTCTGTTCCTGTATTGGCAACAGCTAATTGAATATGAACTTTATCATCTATTGGGTTTTGAGTAATAGGGGAAGAGAATGTAAGTCGAGAGTAACAAATAATTTGGAGAGTTTTAGAATCTTGATTAAAATTATCACCTGTCCACTCTAATTGAGGTTTAACAGCATTAATAAAGTTTTGACGATCTTTTTGAGGATCGTTCTTATCTTTCTCGTAAGGGACTTGAAACTTCCATTTTAATTCTTGTTCAATAGCATCAATAAAGTCTTCAGGCTTTAAGGCATCTTTTGGAAAATCTTTTTGGAAGGTTGTTTTAAAATCCTCAAAGAATTCACTTAAATAATCCTGTTTTGAATCACTATACCAGCCAATAACGTCATATTGAAGATTTGCAGGTATAGAAGTAAAATCCTCAAACTCTGAATCATGAAACCCAAACACACTACGACAATGAGGATAAAAAGCGGCAAAAGTAGGTTCGCCATATCCCACAGCAGTCAATTTTTCCAAATACTCTGACTTAGTTTGCGATTTTTGTTCTAATAACCATTCTTCTTCGGTTAATTTTCTTCCTAAATATCGGAATGGTAAGGAATTTGTATCAGTCTTATAAGGATAAGTAACACTATCCTCCTTGAAATCTGTACTTAGATAATCACTTTCCACTACCCAATGTTTCGTTTTGCTCCCATTACGGCGAGTGATTAACCAACGGTTAGGAACCGTGGGAAATTCTCCACTTCTAGTTTCTTTTGTGAGTGCATCTGGTAAAGCCCAGTGCAAATGAATACCTGCTTTTAAATAAAGATTTTTATTTTGGAAAGGCTGAGAAACAATAGATTCACTTAAATTAACAGTATCGGGGTTTACATCTCTTTCTCCATTGACATAGGGGAGCCGGTTAAACTCTACCATTGCCTCTGCTACACTTGTCCCATATTTGAGATGCAAGGCATCTAAATGTATCGGAACTAATAAAATATTTGTCATAAGTATGAATACCTAATTATAACTTTAATAAATAATTATCAAATGAGATAGCAGCTTGATTTGGATATCTTGGTTCTTAATCGGCAACATATTTACACTAGATTTGCACAGCAAAGCTACCGTAATGAAATCGGCTATCAGTGTTACTAACGTTATGTAAATGCTTCACAATTAGAGCAGATAACCTGTTGATGTGTTGTCTCTGAAGTGGTTATCTATAGAGAGTTGTAGATGATTAAGCTTTCAAGCCTTGTAACCCCTGGTTGTTAATAATCTATCCCAACTCCCCGATGCTGTCTTTACAGGAAAGTATGGACTTGTCAAGTATGGAAAGTATGATTTAAGGTAGAGGCAGTTTTATACATAGCGAGAAAATAGATGGAATTTGAGCAGGCATTGGAGATTGTCAACCATGCGATCGCCCGCAAAATCGCTAGAACGCTCACTGAGGTTGAAATTGCCCTTTTATACGGTGCCTGGAACAACTTGACCTACGATCGCATCGCCGAGCGATCGGGCTACTCCATCAACTATCTCCAACGGGACATAGGTCCCAAATTCTGGAAGATCGTAAGTGAGGCATTGGGTCGCAAAGTCAACAAAACCAACCTGCGCGGCATTCTCACTCACTTTGATACCCCGATCGCCACTCCCCAACCTCAAATCCAACCGTCAATAGATTGGGGCGAGGCGATCGATGTTTCCAGCTTCCAAGGTCGAGTTGAAGAGATTGAAACCCTTACTCAATGGATAATACAAGATCGCTGCCGACTGATTGCTTTGGTGGGAATGGGTGGTATCGGTAAAAGTACCTTAGCGGCTAAAGTCGCTCAACTCTTACAAGAACAATTTGAATTTATTATTTGGCGATCGCTCCGTAACGCCCCTCTCTTAGATACGTTGTTGTCCGAACTGGTGCCTTTCCTTTCTAACCAGCAAGATATCCAAGCTAAACCCGAACGACTCCTGTACTGGCTGCAAACCCATCGCTGTTTGGTGATTTTGGATAATCAAGAAACGATTTTACAAGCAGGCAATTGCGCCGGATACTACCAGCAAGATTTCACAGACTATGGTGACTTATTTCAATTACTGGGAGAAGCCAGTCATCAGAGTTGTATTTTACTCACCAGTCGTGAGAAATCCTCAAAAGTCGCCATATTAGAAGATTTAAACGGAGCAGTGCGATCGCTTTCTGTGCAAGGTTCCAGGGAAACATCCCTGGCATTCATTGACTCCAAGCAACTCGTGGGAACCGATGCGGAAAAACGCCAACTTTGTGAATTGTATTGTTGCAACCCGCTGGTAGTAAAAATAGTTTCTGCCTCAATTCAGAGTTTGTTTGATGGAGAGATTGCCACATTTTTGCAAGAAAAGACACTGGTATTTAATGGCATCCGCCGCTTGTTAACTCGGCAATTTGAGCGATTGTCGCCCGTAGAAAAAACCATCATGTATTTGTTGGCGATTAATCGAGAATATACAACCATTGCTGAACTGCAAGCCAACATTGTACCTGCAATTTCACGGGCGACCCTATTAGAGTCCTTAGAATCCTTAACGTGGCGCAGCTTAATCGAAAAGCGATCGGGTGAATATACCCAACAGCCCGTCGTTATGGAATATGTCACAGACTGTTTAATGGGTGCATCTCACTTTTGCAAAGATATTAAGTGGAAAGCTGACCAGGGAGATAAGCACAGCGAAGAGAAAGGATATCAAAATTACTGACTATATTACTGACTATTTTTTTAGTTGCTAAAAATGTAACAACCCGGATATTTAGCAATTTCAGTGGCAAGGTAAAGTATAGCATCTGTTGTATGTGAGGAGAATCAAGTTTATGAATTCAAATTTGCAACGTCGCGATCGCATTAATTTCCGTAGTCTGCTAACAGCGTTGTGTTTAACCTTAACTCTCGTTAGTTTCGTGAGATTAGATCCTGCGGTGGCTCAAGAACAGCGGATCAGAACGCTGAGTGTTACTGGGCGGGGTGTGGAAGCGATTCCTACAACTCAAACACAAGTGCGGCTGGGGGTTGAGGTGCAGGGGAAAACGGCGGCCGAGGTGCAGCAGGAAGCGGCGAGACGATCGTCCGCTGTGGTAGAGTTGCTGCGATCGCGCCAAGTGGAAAAACTCGAAACTGCCGGCATCACCCTTAATCCCATTTATAACTTCGACAACAACCAACAGCGCTTGACGGGCTATACGGCGACCAATACCGTCAGTTTTCGGATTAATACTGCATCTGCCGGCACTTTGCTTGACGATGCGGTGAATGCCGGAGCCACACGCATCGACGGCGTGAGTTTTGCCGCCACCGAAAGTGCGATCGAATCTGCTCGAGAACAAGCACTCCGCAAAGCAACTCAAGATGCTCAAGCGCAAGCGGATGCAGTCTTGAGCGCCCTCAACCTCAAGCGGGGAGAGATTCTGGGCATTCAAGTCAACGGTGCGATCGCGCCGCCTCCAATGTATCGGCAATTGGCTGGTGCTCGCATGGCTGCTGCTGACGCTACAACGCCTGTGGTGGGAGGGGAACAGCAGGTAGAAGCTTCTGTGACTTTGCAATTTGGATATTAAATAGTTAGGGGGTAAATTACCCAGCACTGACCTGAGTAGAGGTAAAGTGTGGGCTTTCAATAGCCCTGAAATGATCTTGCACATTGCAAAACAATCTCGAACCTTCGGGCTTAGTCAGGAAATATTAAGTGGCGCACTCTGAGTTAAATTGTAACTGCTCACCGCAAATTTGTTGCGGTGAGCAGTTACGCCAAATGGCTACAACTTATTATGAACTATGAACGGAATCTATCCTTCTTCAGGGGGAGAGTTCCTCAATAAATAGACTCTCTGTTTAACCGTAGGTGAGCGTATTCCTCCTAAACAGAAAAGAGTGGACTCTTTTCTAAGATCCACTCTCTGTTAAAGTCTCTTAGGGCTAGCTTGAACAAGCTAGAGTTAAGTCCTTACTTTACCTAATCCTTAATGATTCTCTTGTCATGAATGACCACTTGATCCTTGAGTTCAGGAGTGCCGGAGATGTGAATATCCGTATCCATATTTTCCTCGGTGGATTCGGCTAGATATTGGGCAGATGACTTAACATCCTGCCCTGCACGTTTAGCAGATTCGGCTGCATTTTGGGAAGATGATTTAAAATCATGCGCTGCACCTTGAGGAGATGGGGTTGCATTTTGGGCAGA
>NZ_JAUBQQ010000002.1:125887-152496 GCF_036701335.1 Microcoleus sp. Pol12B5
ATTCGGCTGCATTTTGGGAAGATGATTTAAAATCATGCGCTGCACCTTGAGGAGATGGGGTTGCATTTTGGGCAGATGACTTAACATCCTGCTTAAACTCCTGCGCTGCACCTTTAGCAGATTGAGCCGCATTTTGGGCAGATGACTTAACATCCTGCTTAACATCCTGCGCTGCACCTTTAGCAGATTCGGCTGCATTTTGGGCAGATGACTTAACATCATGCGCTGCACCTTTAGCAGATTCGGCTGCGCTTTGAGCAGATGACTTGATTGATTCGGCTGCACTCTTTCCAGATGACTTAAGCGATTCGGCTGCACTTTTTATAGATGGCTCCACTGCCTTCGCTGTATCTTTTACAGTTGATCTAAGATCCTGAGTTGCACCCTCAATTTCCTGAGCTACAGCTTTGACAGAAGGCTTAACTTCCTCAGCCGTACTCTTAATAGAGTCCGCTGCACTTTGTATAGAAGGCTTGACACCTTCGACTGTCTGCTTGACTGAATCTTTTACTTCTCTAATCGTAGGTTTGACTTCCTCGGATGCACTCTTGACTGCATCTACTACAGAAGGCTTGGCTTCTCTAACTGTCTCATTGACAGATTCGGCTATACCTTTAATCGAAGGCTTAGTTTCCTCAACAGTCTCCTTGACTGCTTCTGCTGTAGCTTTGATAGATGGTCTAACTTCCTCAGCAGTTTCCTTTACTACTGTCCCTAGCTCTTCTACAGTGTGTGTAATACCGTCTGCTACGCTGTGTGCTGCATCCCCTAAATTATCTACAGCACGGTTAACAGTATCAGCAGTACCTTTACCAATCATAGCGCCCGCAACTGAGCCTGCTACAGCACCAAGAATTCCTCCAGAGCGAGCACCGAGTATACCACCAACTGCTGCTCCAGCTATCCTCGCACCAATGCCTGAGCCTGATGATTGATCTTCCTGTGATTCTGCATTTTCGTTAGTCTGAGCCTGAAGCTGCTGGTTTTCGCTATTGTCAACATTCTTTTCTTGGAAGTCAGGATTGGCTTCCGGCTTGTTAAAAGGCTGCTTATTATCAGTCATAAGATATCCTTGGCTATTAGTGCTACATTTACTAGGCTAACTATATACTTCTCCGAAAATCTACTGCCTAAGAACTAGATTTTGACTGTTACTTAAGAAGTAGATTCTTAAAAATACTGACCACTACGGCGCTAGCGACTCGCTGTTCATTCGACATTGAAGAAGCTGGAGGCGCGCGTTAGCGAAGCCCTCGAAGAGGATCGCATATCTGGCACAGTCTTAGCTTAGCCAGCCAAAAAAAACTAATATATACAGGATTATTTACTGATTAAATGATTAATAAATATTCTTAAAAAATGTGGAGTGCCAGCTTATAATTTAATGTTTTTAAATAACCAAGTCTTATATTTTCTAAAAAATTAACTATTAAATAATTGAATTAAGTGATTTGTTTTGTAGAGGTTGCAGATGTACGGTAGGCAAGGCTAAATATGCAAGTCAGAGAAACCAGTATCCACAAAAATTCGGGATTTTCAACTGATTTTTTTCATACCCTGATTAAGCAACGCCAGATTTGGGAGTGATCTAACTCACGAACGAGCTCTTTGAACAGCAACTTGACCGCTTTAGCCACAGAATCCCGATCGCACTTACGTGTAATTGGGCATAAGTGCGATCGCCCCCAACAAACTCAGCACAATCGAATTACTACCGGATCAGCGCTCAAAGTACCCGATATCGACTACAGTAAACACAAAATATTATTGGCGGTGATTTGAGTGATTGAGACTTTAGCAACAGGAATCGCAGCAGCCGGTTCGCTGCTAGCATTGGGCGGATTGGGCCTAGAGTTGAACTATCGCCGGACTGGGAGTGCAAATAAACTAGAACTAACAGCCGGAGAATGGCACTTAGCCATCTCCGAACCCAACCGCTATCTTTTAGTCGGGGAAATGGAGTTCCGCAACCTGACACAGCGATTTGAGATTATGTTGCCGGAAGTGCGGGCACAGGTGAAACTGCTGTCAGACGGAAGTTTGGATGGCGTTACCTCCGAGACAAAGGTGATTCCTTGCCACAAAGACGCAGCAGCCAGAGCAGACGATTACTGGTTCGGCTATATTGTTAAAGCCCAAAAAAACACGAAAATTAAAGTTTCTGTAGACATTCAAGGGCAAGATTTAACCAAATTGCAGTCGGCTTGGGTGCAAATACATTTCGTCACCTACGGCCCAGGCGGCCGCATCCCGAAAGTCCGTAACGTAGTAGTCCCGCTGCAATTTCCCAACTCGGAGACAGTACCTAATGCCCGAAATGTCGGAGTTGCCGAAGTTTTGCCGATTCGCACCCACATCCTGACGGAATTGGACAATCCCGTCGAAATTGTCAAGCGTTACGTGCTACCGCGCGCCCAGAAAGGCGATATAGTCGCCCTGGCAGAAACTCCCCTAGCTTTGATGCAGGGACGCTATCGCCATCCCAGCGAAGTCAAACCCGGATGGGCGGCAAAGCGAGTGTGTTTGTTTTTCTTACCCATGTCGAGTTTGGCCACGGCTTGCGGGATGCAGACGTTGGTTGATGTAGTAGGTCCTTGGCGCGTAGTAGCAGCATTTGCGATCGGCGCTGTGGCCAAAATATTTGGCAAACCGGGAGTCTTTTACCAACTTGCAGGGGAACAAGCAAGGCTGATCGACGACGTTACTGGGACTTTGCCTCCCTTCGACCAATTTATTGTCCTAGGCCCGGACAATCCTCAGCAAGTGGTAGAAGAAATTCAACGAGAAACCGGACTTGCGGCGGCGATCGTAGACGCTAATGACTTGAAAGCAGTTAAGATATTAGCAGCGACCTCCGATTTATCGGTAACATTCTTAGAGCAAGCCTTGCGAAGCAACCCCGCCGGGAATGCTGACGAGCGAACACCGGTCGTTGTAATTCGACCTCTGCAACAAAAATCTTGAGTTGAAAATAGAAAATTAAAAATTCAAAAAGATGATTTGCAATTTTTAATTTTCGATCGAGCAAGAAAGGGAGAAGAATCAAAAGTTATAAGTTTTGAAATCAAAATTTACCCATTCAAAACTCCAAACTTATCTAACTCTTCCCCTTTCTGAATTTTTATTTTTAAATTTCCATTCTCCACTTTTATGCTATGACTTCATTTCCCTCCCAAAACCCAAACCAGGTTGTGATTCGCCCGTTTCAGTATCGCGATATCGAGGTGATGGAACAACTGTGCGCGGAAACAGCCGAAGAGCCAGAAAACCGCAAGGGCGCAAGCTGCGACGTGGTACTAGGTAGAAAGTTGCAGCAGATACGTCGCTGGTACGGACTACTAAAGATTTTTAGCTTGTTTCCCAACCCTTGTCAGTCCCTGTTCCGGGCCCATGTTGCCGAAGAAGAGGGGAGCGTTAAGGGCATAATTCAGATTTCTCCTTTCAACCGCACCCGCAGCACTTGGCGGATCGATCGCATAGGAGTAGACCCGGAAGCCCGCAGCAAAGGAATTGGTTCCATGCTGCTGCGGTACTGCTTTGAGGCAGTCTGGGAGGCGCGGACGTGGCTGTTGGAAGTGAATGTCGGCGACAACACTTCCTTGGCTTTGTACCGGCAAAACGGGTTTCAGCCTTTGGCCCAGATGACTTACTGGACGATCGCCCCAGAACGCCTGCAAGAAATGGCAAGCTCGACGCCAGATTTGCCCAACCTGCTGCCCGTCAGTAACGCAGACGCTCAGTTGCTCTACCAACTGGATACCGCGTCTATGCCGCCCCTGGTGCGCCAAGTATTCGATCGCCACATTCAAGATTTCAAAACCAGTTTTTTCGGCGCTTTAGTCGAAGGTGTCAGACAGTGGCTGGGCAAAACAGAAGTAGTCAGCGGCTACGTGTTTGAACCGCAGCGCAAAGCCGCGATCGGCTATTTTCAGGTGCAGCTATCCCGCAACGGCCAGCAACCGCACGTCGCCCAGTTGACGGTACACCCGGCATACACTTGGCTTTACCCTGAACTGCTGTCCCAGATGGCGCGCCTTGTTCAAGATTTCCCGGTTCAAAGCCTGCAACTGGCTTCCGCTGACTATCAGCCGGAACGGGAAGCTTATTTAGAGCAATTTGGAGCAGTGCGCGTGGAACACAGTTTGCTAATGTCTCGATCGGTGTGGCACAAATTGCGCGAGTCCAAGTTGGTCTCTCTCGAAGGACTCCAGCTATCAGAAATGTTGCAAAGCTTCCAGCCAACTCGCAAACCCGTACCCGGTCGGATGTCCTGGCTCGGCCCGATGGCTGGGGAAGCAGCAGCAGGGCCCGCATCCTCCGAGATTAAACCTCTGTTAGCTGACTCAGGAAACAGCCAAACGAATCAAGTTAACCCCTTGAACTTCCAAAATTCCGAATCATTGCCAACAGATATCAGCAGCATTTTGCCTCTAAATTTGCCGGAGTTGCCTCTAGACGGCGGCGGACCGGGAGAAGTTAATTCTTAATAAGTGAAAGCAGAAGGTAGAAGGTAGAAGGCAGAAAAAAAGAAAATGAATCATCCAAAAAATTCATTTTTTTCTGTCCTCATCCCAAAATCTCCCTTCTGCTTTTGATTGATATCAACTTAAGATTACCTATTCTCTTCTTACTTTCTTCTGTTATTCCTTGGCGTCCTTAGCGTCTTCGCGGTTCGTTAAAAAATTATTTCCGCAAAAAAACAGTAAATCTAAAATCTAAAATCTAAAATCTAAAATTGCTTGATTGATAATGTCCAACGATAAATTATGGATTTCAGCACTGGGATTAGATATCGGCCTTAAACGAGTCGGCATCGCCGGGTGTGACGGCACTGGTTTAATAGCTACGGGTATTACAACACTGGTACGATCGTCCTTCGATCGAGACGTAGCTTATCTCCGAGAACTCGTGCGAGAGCGGAGAGTGGAAATTTTGGTGGCAGGCTTGCCCTACTCCCTGAACGGAGAATTGGGTGCTCAAGCCCGACAGGTGCAGAAATATGCCAATCGCATCGCCACAGCCCTAGAGCTCCCCCTAGAGTACGTGGACGAGCGTCTGACTTCGGTTGAGGCAGAGGAATTGATGAAAACACAAGGGATTTCCCTGTCGCAAAATAAGGGTGCGATCGATCGCAAAGCAGCGGCCCTGATTTTGCAGCAGTGGCTAGACGAGCGGAGGCAAAATATCTCCGCCCTTCCCAATCCTTGATAGGTGGTAACAAAGGCGTGATATCCTGGTTGTGCAAGTTTGCTACGCACACCTGTAACCCTTGACAAACTGGAGAAAATTCTGCTGTACCCTTGGTACTGAAGAAGCACAAAATCGTGATTTGTCCTCAGTGTCGCTTGCTGACTCGACTGAGATTTAACCGCTGCACTCCTCGCCTGTGGAAAAGGCCGCGAGTCTCGCGGTTTAAGCTTGTGGACTGGCGATTGCCCACTTAGCCAGAATATCGCCACGAAAATTCCCAATTGTCAAGCCAACGTTACTGAATTATTGACGGAAAACTAAGATACACGCGATGTCCTCATCCCCATACCGCAAAAAAGAGAATGGCAATTCCAACGAAGAGTCCGTCACCTTGACGGATGAAGTTGGGCGATCGCTGACTTGCAACATAGAATATTCTATGAACCTAGAAGGTCAAGAATACGCTTTGCTGCTGCCAATTGACTCGCCAGTAGAAATTTTTACCTGGCACGGAGACGATAACGACGAAGCCGCAATTCCTGTAGAAGACGAGACCGAAATTGACAAAATTTTTGATACCGCTAAAGTTGTCCTGCAAGAGCAGAACTTGACGCTCCGACGCACGGCGGTGACGCTGACTGTGGTTGGTGAATTGCCGGAATTTCCCGAAGAGGATATGGCATCCGATGTCGATCCAGATGAGGAGTCCGAGTTCGAGGAACTGATGTGGCTGACCAGTTTCTACCACGAAGAACAGGAATATGCCATTTATACGCCTTTAGACCCGTTCTTTATCTTGGCTAGAATGGATGAGGACGGCAAGCCAGAATTGCTCTCGGAAGAAGAGTTCCAAAGGCTGGAACCGATGTTACCTATGCTGGAAGACCAGTTCTTTGATGAGCTTGATTAGATATTAATTGCAGGCACAAGCCCTGATGGCAAAAAGCAGAATTTTTTACTATTTTATAAAAAAGTAAACTGCTCGCCCGATCGAACTTTTTCGAGATGGCAGCTTCTGCCTTCGCGATCGGGCTTTTGAATTGAGCCGCGTGAATTGGGTCTTTTAAATGGCTTGTATTCGTAACTTTTCGGTCATCAATCGCAGGTCATCAGTCATTAGTCGCTAGTTAACCGCCGCTTATCCAGGACAACGGACTATGAATAAAGAACAAATGACAAAAGGCAGCACGCGCGAGAGCCGAAAAGGTACTCCGCAAGTCTCTAAATGGTTGTTTTATCTGGCCTTGCTGCCGGCAATCTGGGGGGTTTGCGCTTGGCAGGGCTGGGCTTGGTGGAGCTGGGCTTCGGCGCCACCTAAAATCACATCCTCATCGAGAAATCCGGCAGAGGATGCTGCTGTTTCGATCCAAATTCCGGAGGGTACTCCCAGTCAAAAAATTGGCCGGGATTTAGAGGCCGCGGGGTTGATTCGATCGAGTTCGGCATGGAATATGTGGGCCCGCTGGCTGACTCTGCAAAACCGCGAGGGAGGTTTTAAAGCAGGAACTTACCAACTTTCGCCTACTCAGCCTCTGAGTGCAGTTGCTGACAAAATTTGGAAGGGCGAAGTCGCACAGCAGAGTTTCACTATTCCAGAAGGGTGGTCGCTGCAACAAATGAGCGCTTATTTTGAAGCGCAAGGTTTTTTCCCGGCTAAGGATTTTATGGCGGTGGCGAGTCAAGTTCCCTACGCTCAGTACCCTTGGCTACCGAGCGGATTGCCTCACTTGGAAGGGTTTTTGTACCCGGATACTTATCAGCTAGACGGCGATGCAATTAGCCCGGAAGCTGTCATCAAGCAAATGCTCGGTCGCTTCGAGCAGTTGGCTTTGCCGATCTATCAAAAGAATCAGAAGAATACTAAGCTGGATTTGAAAGAGTGGGTGACGCTGGCGAGTATTGTGGAAAAAGAGGCTGTGGTGGCGAGCGAGCGCAATCGAATTTCAGGGGTATTCAACAACCGTCTGAATCAGGGTATGCCCTTGGGTTCTGACCCGACGGTTGAATACGCCCTCGGCATTAGGCAAACTAAGGAGAAGCCTTTGACTTTCAAGCAGGCAGAAACGCCTTCTCCTTACAATACTTATATCAATGTAGGCTTGCCGCCAACTCCGATCGCATCTCCGGGAATAGCAAGTCTGGAAGCGACTCTGACTCCTGAAAATACAGAATACCTGTACTTTATGGCCCGGTACGACGGCACTCACATTTTCAGTCGCACTCTGGCCGAACACAATGCTGCTGTGGCTCAAGTTGACCAAAAAGTGCGATCGACTCAATAAATGGGCAATGACTAATACAAAAGTAAAAAGTCAAAAGTCACAAAGCAAAAGCAATAAATATTCACTTTTGATTTTTTACTTTTTTAATCTTTAACTTCCAATTTCTTATTTGTCAATCTAAAACCTAAAATCTAAAATCATTATGACTTGGGGTAAAATACTACAGCCTGACTTAGTTCTAGGCGATTCAGTCATGAAGTTAACGGCTGACATTCTTCAGGAATATAATATTAAAGGATTAGTTTTGGACGTGGACGAAACTCTCGTTCCCATCACAGCAATGAATGCTTCTCCTGAACTCACCCTGTGGGTGGAAGAAATAAAACCCGTAGTATCGCTATGGTTGGCGAGCAATAATTTAAGTCAGACTCGGATCGGTCGGATTGCTGAGTCTTTGAATCTACCTTACATCACGGGTGCGGCTAAGCCGTCGCGCCGCAAGTTGCGAAGGGCTATTAATGCGATGAATTTGCCGGTGGAACAGGTGGCGATGGTGGGCGATCGACTTTTTACTGATGTTTTAGCAGGCAATCGTTTGGGTATGTTCACTATTTTAGTGGAACCAATGGTTGATGCTGGGTATGCGCTTCGCAAGTATCCGGTGCGCTCTTTTGAAGTTTGGGTTTCTCAAGCTTTGGGGGCTTCTCTGAAAATTAAAGATTAAAGATGGGCATGGGGCATTGGGAATTGGTAATTAGGAATTGGGAATGGGTAACTAATGGCAACAGACAACAGTCAACAGTCAACAGTCAACAGTCAACAGTCAACAGTCAACAGACAACAGACTAAAACTATTGTTGTTAAAATTGGAACTTCGACTCTGACTCGATCGACTACAGGAAACTTAGCTCTTTCAACTATTGCTGCATTGGTCGAAATTTTAGCTGATTTGCGGCAGCAAGGCCATCGAGTAGTTTTGGTTTCTTCCGGTGCAGTTGGGGTTGGCTGCGCGCGCTTGGGTTTGACGGAACGCCCGCGAAACATTGCTATGAAACAGGCTGTGGCGGCTGTGGGCCAAGGGCGACTGATGCGGGTGTACGATGACTTGTTTACTACTCTGCAACAGCCGATCGCTCAAGTATTGCTCACCAGGGGCGATTTAGTGCAGCGTAATGGTTATGTTAATGCTTACAATACTTTTCAGCAACTGCTCAGATTGGGAGTGATTCCGATCGTCAATGAAAACGATACAGTAGCGGTAGACGAACTCAAATTTGGCGATAACGACACGCTTTCGGCGCTAGTAGCGAGTTTGGTAGAAGCAGATTGGTTGTTTGTACTCACAGATGTCGATCGGCTGTATTCGGCCGATCCGCGCAGCAATCCCGACGCGCAGCCGATCGCCCTAGTCCAAAGTATGGCACAGCTCACAGAATTTCAGGTGCAAACAGGAGATTCCCGCAGCGGTTGGGGAACAGGCGGAATGGTGACAAAAATTGAAGCGGCGAGAATAGCAACTGCATCGGGAGTGCGGACTGTTATCACTGACGGCTGCTTTCCTGGTAATATCGATAAAATACTCAACGGAGAGTCGATCGGCACTCAATTTGAGCCTCAACCGCGCCCTGTAAACGCTCGCAAACACTGGATAGCTAACGTGCTAATTCCAGCAGGAAAAATATATTTAGATGCGGGTGCGGTCAAGGCAATTTCCCAGGGTGGAAAATCGCTTTTAGCTGCGGGTATTGCTCAAGTAGAAGGAGAATTTCAAGCTGATGATTCCGTGCAGTTGTGCGATGCAGCCGGCAAGCAAATTGCTAGAGGACTTGTGAATTATAGCAGTTTAGAACTGAGACAAATCCAGGGCTGCAAGTCAGAAAAAATTGCTGAGATTTTAGGCTATGCAGGCGTAGAAACGGCGGTACACCGAGATAATTTAGTGATTGTTTAAACTAACAAATATCGAGACAGTCGATCGGGCAATGAGCGAAGGCAGAAATTGGGGATATTTGCAGCACAGTCTTGCAAGAATTTGTTTGGCTGTGTTGGAACAGCTCGTTCATCGCTTCTGTAAACAGTTCAAATAAGTTTTGTGCTAATTCTAAAGCTGCTTGGTATTCCGCACCTGTAAGTTTGATCTCTGCTAAAACTTCCAGCATCTCTGGCGTGTTTAAAAGGTGATAATTTTCTAAACCCCCATAACCTCCTCCAAAATCAACAGATTCTTTTTGGTTAATTTGCTGTAATTCCATTACCACTGCTAGCGCTGCCTCAAAAAAAACTTGGGCAGTTCCTTCGAGGACTTCCACTAACACCAGTTTCTGAATGGGAGAGGCTTTCCAAGCGTAGCGTTCGATCACTGAACAAAGCGAGCGAGTTTTTTTAGTTTCTTCACCCCAAAGCAGTCTGAAGTCGCCGTAACTTATTAATTGATTTAAGCCCAGTTCCTCTAGGTATTCTAGATAGTCGTGCCAGTAATAGTTTTTTTTATAAGTATATTTATTAATTAGTTCCTGAACTTTGTTATTACTAGAAGATTCTCGCAATACATATTTATTTAAATCGCTCAATCCCACAGCCAAAGGAGCGAGTACAGGTGCAAAAATTAGTCGTTGATTCGCGTGAATGTGTTTGTTGGCTAGAAAGTCAAACAAGGGCAATTTGGTAAACTCTTGCTTTTTGGGTTCAATGAATGCTACAATGGCTTTCATACTTTTTTCGCCTGAATATTTGCTGTCAAGATAATCTTCATACCTCAGTTAATTATCTATATTTTCGAGCCAAAATAATTGTGTTTATTATCATACATATTTGTATTTGAGATCATAGGTAAGAGTGTTTGCAGTCACAGCAAATTGTGACGGAAAGCATCCCAGATACAAGCCCCCGGATTCATTCCGAAAGCAGACTCAGGACGGAAAAATAAAAAACCTGTATCCGATAAGCCAGCCCCTGAATTTATCCGTGGGGTCAATGCTTCCAATCTAAAATCTAAAATCTAAAATCTAAAATCTAAAATCTAAAATCGATTGACTTGTATCATATTGTGCCCGAAGTTCGAGCATCTTGTTCCCTAGAGATAAAATGTTCTACATTTAAATTGCATATTTCTATCGTTGCTCAAAACCACCCCACAAGAGTTTGATTATTTAGTGACCGATAATTTAAAGCTGATTAACTTAATAGGCAAGTGTTCATTCTGCTCGCAGTGCTAAAAAATGCTTTTTACAAAATCGCGGTGATCCATGCAAATCAGTCCTAGACGCATAGGAGTCTCGAAACCAGGTTTCTTTGCAGATTCATCGCTGCTCAACAAAAATTTTTCTGAGAAACCCGGTTTCTTTAAGCCTTGGTTTTATTGCTTCTTCCCTCTTTTCTCTTCCCTCTTCTTATTCCTTCTTCCTTCTTCCTGCTGTCATAAGTCTCCAAATGACAATTTCCCCTTCTCAGAATTGCCTTTAGGTGCGTTCTGAGTTACTCTATCTTTTGGATCAGTTAACACAATTATAGGAGTTAATCTTGGAACGGACTTTTTTAGCGATTAAGCCCGACGGCGTACAACGCGGACTCGTCGGCGAAATTATCGGTCGTTTTGAAGCCAAGGGCTTTAAGCTAGTTGGTATGAAGCTGATGACTGCGAGTCGCGAACTAGCGGAACAACATTATGATGTTCACAAAGAAAAACCATTCTTTGCTGGATTGGTAAACTTTATCACTTCAGGCCCTGTAGTGGCGATGGTTTGGGAAGGCGACGGCGTTGTGGCCTCGGCGAGAAAAATCATTGGCGCCACAAATCCTCTGAATGCAGAACCTGCGACAATTCGGGGCGATTTTGCCGTCAATGTCGGCCGTAATCTCATTCACGGTTCTGATGCTGTCGAGACTGCCCGTGCGGAAATTAGCCTTTGGTTCAAGGAAGAAGAATTGAGTGCTTGGACACCTTGTTTAACTCCTTGGATTGTGGAATAGTTTTGATATTCTCCCGGTGGTTAATCGGGAGATATAGCCTTTTTTAGACAGATGAAATATCATGTCGCTGACTCACTCATAACTGTAAACTATAGAATAGTTTGAGATTTTTTCTTGTTACCAGGAGCTTCCTGGTAACGAGAAGAAAAAACGTTAATCGGAACTTAAAAACTCCAAATAATTATTAGTCAATTCTTTGACTGCTAATTCGTAAAACTGTTGACCGTGTTCGGGGGTTGCTAAGCCCGGATTTGAACCCATTCTCCCGTCGGGAAATCGGCGGCGGAAATCAGCGGCACCGTAAATTTTGTGCCCGGAAGCGACTTCTTCCGAAAGCGGAGCTTGCTTGATTGCTTCTGGATAAAGGTACTGGGTTAAGGCGACTTCGCTGGGGGTGGCGTGGGAACCTTCTTGGTTTCCGTATAATTCTTTTGCTAGTTGGTAAACTGAACCGCACATGAACCAGTTGCCGATTTGACACTGAATTTTATCGGCATTTGGTAAATGCAAGTCTGATAAATGCGCGTATGTCTCGGAAAATGCTGCTTTCATTGTCGCAATGTTGCCACCATGACCGTTAATGAAGAAATATTTCTCAAATCCCGCTTTTGCCAAAGATGTGATATAATCCCTGATTACCAGTATTAGCGTCTGCGGTCGGAAGCTGATTGTGCCGGGAAAGCTGGTGTGGTGCAAGGCCATCCCGACATTAATTGTGGGGCCGATTAAGGCATTGGCAGCTTCACCGACACCGCGGGCGATCGCCTTGGCAGCAATGGCGTCAGTTCCGATCAAGCCGGTGGGCCCGTGCTGTTCGGTGGAGCCGATCGGGATAATTATGCCTCGCGAGCTTTCGAGATAAGCTTCTACCTCGGGCCAGGTACTCAAATGCAGCAACATGATAGGCAGTCTACAGAATTTTTACTTGCTATTGTCGATCGTAGCCGGCACGGGAAGAATAAGGAATTTGGAGCAACTTATTATTGTATTCTTAAAAAAAGCTCTTAAAGTGCGATCGCAACTTTACCGTTATATTACTTAACGTTAATAATTTAACCACTTGATGGCCAAAACTTTACCTTTTAATAACCTTTTAAGAGTAGTATAACAAGCATATCCCTCTAGATTGGGTGTTACGTGGTCAATTAACAGCGGGCAATGTTTTATGAAATTAACACCGACCCCGAAAAATGACCAGACTTCTGAGGCCTGGACGCAGGCAGACAGCGCGGTTCCGGCAACTGCTCTACGGCTGTATTCCTTACACGAGCAAGTAGTAAAGGTCGAGCGCGTGCCTGTAGGATGGGCTGGCGAAAGATTCTAAGCGATCGAACTTTCTGGCGATCGTACAAGCGATCTCCGCGCGAGAGTGTCTCAGCTACTGAAGAAGACACCGAGCGCTAGCTACATACAAACATAACTCCCACTGATATTTATGTCTTCTGCTGAATTAAGCGAAAGTCCTTCAAGGCTGGCTGTTGGACAAGCCGGCCGTATCTTGTTATTGGAAGGTGAAGATCTGTTGCGGGAAATGCTAGCTTTAGCCCTTAAAGAACAGGGCTACGAGGTGGTGGTTACTAGCGACGGGCGCAACGCTCTGCCTTCTGTACAAGCTGCTTCGTCATACCACGGTGAATTTGCCTTTAACCTGTTAATTATGGATTCAATTAACGGTTTGGATCTGTGTCGAATGTTACGGCATCAAGGAAATCCCGTCCCTATTTTGATTATCGGTGCTAGAGGAAGTGCCAACAATTGCGCTTTTTACCTCGAAGCCGGATCTGATGATTATCTGACCAAACCTTTTGGAATGCGGGAGTTTATCGCTCGCTGTCGGGCGCTGATGCGGCGCCAGCGCCTCGGTCAGTTGCGACAACCGATGATGCTGCAATATAAGAGCATAACTCTGTATCCTGAAGAGTGCCGCGTGTTGGTTCGTGGTCTGGAAGTGAAATTTTCTCCTAAACAGTTTCGCTTACTAGAACTATTTATGAGTTATCCCCGGCGAGTTTGGTCCCGCGATCAGTTGCTGGAAAAAATTTGGGGTCAAGATTTTATCGGAGACAGCAAAACAGTTGATGTTCACATCCGCTGGCTGCGCGAAAAGTTGGAAATAGATCCGGCCCAACCGGAATATATCATTACGGTACGAGGGTTTGGCTATCGATTTGGTTAAATTATTAAATCAGTTGTAGGGTGGTAAATTACAGTCGGATAGACAAATAAGGACACAACATTTTTGTGTCCTTCTTTGTCTATGGAGGGTGGGCAATACAATAGCTTGGAGGTGCAAGCAGTAGAGCTATTCCAGCGACTGTTGCCGTTTTCTTTTACTCGCTCGCGATCGGTATCAACTGAGATATTGCACCATTGTCAAAAACAGGCAAGATGACTGCTCCACAAAGAATTTTCTTGTGGAACAGGCCCGAAAGCCTGTTCATAAAAAGCGAAGCGTGCAACATCTCAGTATAAATCAAAACTCCCCCGTCCACTCCCAACAATGAAGTTTCCAGCAATCTCCCGCAACCGCAACAGCCGCCACCATATCTGAACTCGGAATTAATTCCATTAAAGACCATCTCGATGCTTCTTCAGGGTTGTCTTCAACATTTAACAGCGCGGCAGGTTCTCCTGGTGCGAGGGTGACATCAAACTGATTCAGGGGAATAGAAAGTCCTTTACCGACTGCTTTGATATAGGCTTCTTTGCGAGTCCAGCAGGTGAAAAAAGCTCTGGGTTGGAGATGTTCTGGGAGCGAACGCAACACAGAGTGTTCTAATGGTGAAAAAAACTTTTCCGCAATTTCTAGGCAAGGAAAGTTGGTATTTATGCCTTCAATATCCACACCAATATCTCGATTTTTGGTAATAGCAATTAGAGCAATACCCCGAGAGTGAGACAAATTGAAACGCAGGGTATTTCCACCTTGGGCGGCGATGATAGAGGGTTTGCCGTAGGGATTGTAGTAAAAGCGCAAAATGTGAGGATTTATGTTAAGATAGCGACTCAGAATCGCTCTGAGTACCCCACGACTCACAATAAATTGCGATCGACCTTTGGGAAAGTGAAAGCCCTCGGCTTTTGTCCGCTCGTCGGTAGAGAGAGTCTGTTGTAAACTCTGCAAGCAAGATTCTGTTTGATCCAGAGAGACGCGCCAAACATGAATTTCGCCCAGATCCAATGTCAAGTATAGCGGGGGGGAATTCCACGAAGGAACAACAGCAATCATATATTTACCTTGCCAGATCAAAAGCTTCCACTTACCAAATTACCGCTCTTCTTCTTTCCCTTCTTTCTCTTCCTTCGCGCCCTAGCGCTTACGCGCGGCTTCGCCTAACGCGCCCTTCGCGGTTCGTTAAATAAGTCCCCATTCCAACCGTCAATAAATCCAAGTTTGCACAACTTTTCCTGCTATTTTTTGTCCCAACCAAGGCGTATTTGCCGATCGCGACTTCAGACTTTGCCCGTCAACAGTCCAACTCATTTGCGGGTCGAACAAAATCAGCTCAGCAGAGACTCCCGGTGCAACCGTGGCGGGGGTTTGTCCGATACAAACGGCCGGCCGGGCACTCAAAACTCGCCACAGTTCTAAAGCTGAAAATTCGCCAGTTTCTACCAGTCCGTGCCATAGCAAAGGCAAAGCTAATTCCAAGCCGATCGCCCCGGGCGGACTATCAGCAAAAGCCACAGTTTTCTCCTCATAAGTATGCGGATTGTGGTCGATTGCGATCGCATCAATTACGCCATCTTTCACAGCTTGAATCAGCGCTAATTGGTCGCTGAGATTCCCCAACGGCGGTTCTAGGCGTAAATTCGGATCATAGGGCAACGAAGCAGTCAGAGCATTTTTCGCGCCGGCATCTTTAGAATTTCCTGAAATTGCCCCGACATTCAACAGCAAGTGCATCCAAGTCACACTCGCAGTCACCGGCAAACCCCGCGCCTTCGCATCCCGAATCAATTCCACGCTGCGCGCTGTAGAAACACGCATGATGTGCACTCCTGTGCCCGCAGATGCCACCAACTCCAGGATTGCCGCCAAAGCCGAAGTTTCCGCACTCGCCGGAATTCCAGGTAAACCCAAGCGCACCGACACCGCACCCTCCCTCACCGCGCCATTTCCTGCCAAAGTTCGATCGCACGGCCACAAAGCCACAGACTTACCCAAAGGCTTGATATACTCCAGCAAACGCCTCACCAGAGCCGGATTAGACAGCGGCAAACCGTCTGCAAAACCCACAACTGGACAGGAAGCCAGCTCGCCCAACTCTGCCATCTGCTGCCCTTTAACGCCCGCTGTCAGCGCTCCCCAAAAATACAAGCTGGGCAGCCCGGGCGGCAAATTGCGGATATGTTGCTGCAACAAAGCTAAACCGGCCAAATTGTCAACAGGTGGCGAGGTATCCGGCAAAATCGCCACTCGCGTAAAACCCCCAGCCGCCGCAGCCTGCATCAAAGATTCCAGGGTTTCTCGATCCTCAAAACCCGGTTCTCCGCTGTGACTGTAGATATCAGTTAACCCCGACCCCAAAATCAGTCCCTGGCAATCCCGCACTTCTGTGTCAGCGGGAAACTCAGCAATTTTTTCTGCAATGGCTTCGATCTGGCCTTCGGTAATTAGAATATCAGCGATGCGATCGCTCCCTGAAACTGGATCTAGCACTCGTACATTTTGTAGCAGTTCGCGGCTCATATAGCAGAAGGAAGAAGGAAGTTCGGCAACGGATTATGTAACGGATGTAACGGATGTAATGGATGTCAGGAAGATGGAAGAAGCAATCCAGCGCATTAGTTTCAGGAATTAAGAACTTCCTAAGCGTCGAGCGCGGTTGTTATCCAAATTCAAACATTTTTCAGGCGCGAACCCGTAGCGGTGGGCGTTCCTTCCGCTACGGGTTCGCGCTCAGCACTTTACTAATTAGAGTGCTCCGGCTGCTGTTTTGTCAAAAACGCCGCCGCTCAAATGAGTTGTGACATTCATCGCTTGTAATACCGGCAAACCATCGGGGCCGTGGGGATAATCAATCACGCTAACGGCTCCGTTTCCTTGTTTGAATTTCCAGAAATGTTCTGGTTCCAAACCGAATAGGTGGCAGAGAATTGCTTTGTTAATGGCATCGTGAGCAACTACAATCCCAGTACCAGAAACAGAATGTACAATTTCTTGCCAAGATGCGATCGCTCTTTGCCAAACTTGCTGCAAATTCTCTCCTTCGGGCATTTGGACTGTTTCAGGAGATGTTTTCCATTCCTGTAGCAAACCCGGATAGGATTGTTCGATTTCTGATTCAAACTTTCCTTCCCAAAGTCCGTGGCTGATTTCTCTTAGCTCATCGCGGAGTTCCAGTTGCAAACCGCCGTGATATTTGAGAATGATTTCCGCAGTTTCTTTCGGCCGCAGCATCGAACTGCTAATCGCAAAATCTAATTTTACATCCTTGAGGAATTCTGCCGCCCGCCGGGATTGTTCGCGGCCGTTATCGTTGAGAGGCACGTCTATTTGTCCCTGAAATTTACCTGCTTTATTCCAGTCGGTTTCGCCGTGACGCACCAGTAACAAGCGCGGGCCTTGGTGTCCGTCCCTCGGTTTGGGAAAAATTTCCCCGGTATGGGAAGTTAAATTCACCGACTCTAATTGAACTGCAACTTTCTTTTTTTGCTCTCCAAGTGCGTCGTTAGGAACAGGGGAAGTTCCAAAATTAATGACGCTAATTCCGCAATTTGACTGTTGGATTGATTGATAGTAATCCGGGGTAATTTCCGACGCGGTGGCGATGAGAGCGCGGTTGATTCCGTTGTGACCTACTACTAGAATTGTGCCGTCCTGGTGACGCGATAAAAGTTCTTGCCAAAAATGACGGGCGTTAGCAAAAATTGCCAATACGGGAAAGTGTTCGATTTCGCCATCCACAGATGGCAGTTTCATGGAAAATTTGTCTGGCTGTCTTTGCCACTGCTGATATGCTTCGGGGAATTTGTCGATCGCATCTTGGCGCAACATTCCTTCCCACAGAGGCAAATCGATTTCCATCAAATTATCAGTTGGCTGGAGTTGTGGCGGATTTGTCAAGCGCGACAGGATGATTTCCGCTGTTTCTTTGGCTCGTTGCAGGGGACTGGTATAGGCGGCATCAAAGGCGATACTGCTGAGTGTGTCGCCTACTTGCAGGGCGGCGCTGCGGCCTGCTTCTGTCAAAATTGATTTATCGAGGCGGCCTTGGATGCGGCGTTCTTGATTGTAGGTGCTTTTGCCGTGACGGACTAAGATAATGCGAGTCATTCGATTTTAGATTTTAGATTTTAGATTTTAGATTTAGCCTGTTACCGCGCTTCGGGTGAGCGGTGCACGCCTTACCCATACATGGCGAGTCAAGGATTTGTGGCGTAAGTCTTGTTGAGGCGAGTCAAAAAGATGAGCCAGTGAAATTTTACCAGTTGTCGGGATACTCTCGTCTGCAACGACCTATGATTAAAGACGGAAAAGATTTAGCCACGGATTCGCGCGGGACGGAAAAGCAGTAATGACACTGAAGCGGGTTATTTTAGGTATTTTAACGGCGATCGCGATCGCCCTGGTCGGTTTATCTTTACTTGCTAGTTGGAATCAGCCGCAAATTCAAAGTCGGCTGGAACTCTACCAGACAAATTTGCTGTTGCACGCCTCGGAGTGGCAAGGAGAAAATAATCAGAGTGCTAATTTAAGTTCGGCGCGCAACAATATTGTCGGTGCAGATCCTTTAAATACGGCTTTGACGCAATATCAAGAAGCGCGAGACTCGACTCGCAAAACTCTCGAAACAACTCAAGCACAAGTTAAACAAATTCAGCCTGCCATCGCCTCTAAGTCTGAGGATAATACTCTAAATTTTGCTCCAAATAAGGCTGCGTCAGAGTCGATCAATCAACAGTCAGTGCTGCTAAACGAACTTGACTTGCGATTTGGAATTTTGCAGGCAAGCAGTGGCAAAACTGAGGCGGCTATCCAAACTTGGACAAATTTAGTTGAGCGCTACAAAACTAAAAGTGATGACGATTCTTCGGTGGTAACTGCTCAAGTTTTAACTGGAATTTGGAGCAATCCGGCTCAACTACTGCCGGATGCCGAGCCGCGCATTCAAAAGTCTTTGGATGGCTGGTTTCGCTATCGCGCTCTCGCTCAACTTTACAAGCTGCAAGAACGTTCTCAAGAGCTGGTGGCGCTGCAAGCAGCAGAGCAAGTAATGGCCCAGCAAGCTGTAGAAAAGTTGGCAATTATAGTTGGCGTTCCGGCGATCGCACTTTTTATGGGCACGGTTTTGTTGGTTGGTTTGACTGTGCAGTGGTTGTTGCAGCGGCAGCAGTTAGATACAGCAGGTTCCGGCCCGCTGTTGGCGCGAAATGCGAGCTTGACTTGGGATGTGCCTTGGGACGGTGAGATTGTTTGGCAGGTACTTGTGGTCGGCTTTTTCTTTGTCGGCCAAATCTTAATTCCCTATTTGTTGCTGCCGGTTTCTCTGGCTGTTTTAAAACTCAATCCTGCTACTTTTGACCCGCGCGACAAGGCTTTTTATATCTTTGCGACTTATTTGTTGCTGTCGGCTGGGGGGCTTTCGGTACTGTATTTTTCGGTTAAGTCTTTTTTGCCTTTGCCTGAAGGTTGGTTTCGGGTTAATTTGCGGGGAAATTGGTTTTTGTGGGGATTTGGCGGGTATTTTGTTGCTTTGCCTTTGGTAGTTTTGGTGTCGCTGATCAATCAGCAATTCTGGCAGGGACAAGGTGGCAGTAATCCGATTTTGCCGATCGTTCTCGAAGGTAGGGACAACGTGGCTTTGGCAGTGTTTTTCGGCACTGCTGCGATCGCGGCTCCGGTTTTTGAGGAAATCGTGTTTCGGGGCTTCCTGCTGCCTTCTCTGACTCGCTATTTGCCTGTTTGGGGGGCGATCACAGCTTCTGCTTTCTTGTTTGCGGTGGCTCACTTGAGTGTCTCGGAGATTCTGCCTTTGGCGACTTTGGGTGCGGTTTTGGGGTTTGTGTACACGCGATCGCGCAATCTACTTGCTCCTATGCTTCTCCACAGTCTTTGGAACAGCGGTACTCTCCTGAGTCTGTTTCTTTTGGGCGGCGGCGCGAGTTAATTTGGGGGGTTGTTAATAATGGTGAATTAATCTGGTTTTTTTGACAGTTTTCCTGCGGGCGATCGACTCTTGCCAAAAACAGCATTAGGGTGATCGGTGCGCCCCTGATATCTAGTCCGGTAAAATAACCGGAATTTCATTAGGGGCGGGTTCATCCTAATCTGTAATATCAGCCACAGATCCAGATATACCCGCCCCGGTCGCTTACTTTAGCGGAAAAACCTGGTTTAACATGGAAGTAATATCTTGTGGGCTGATGATTGAGAGACTGGCGCGGGCGATCGCACCAAACGGAAGTTGACAATCCGGCTAATTTATAGCTAAATTTTAATTTAGGATGAGGCTTAAACCCAATGAGCAATTTGAATAGCCACAAGTTAGAGGGAACGCCGAGTTGGATGCGTTTCGCACCCTACGCAGCCTTGGGCATTTTAATATTTTCTCTCAATTCAGGCAGCGAACTAAATTATTTCTTGAGAGGCTACTTGGTCATTCTACAAGCTCAAGTCGGTATCGTTCTGCTGTATTTTGCGATGTCTAAGTTTCGCAAAAACCCAAATAAATGAGTAAAAATTAGTAAGATTACTTAGCTCGATCGTTAAAGGTCGAGGGTTAAAGGTCGATCGCAGAAGTTAAAATAAAAAACTGGGGAAAGTAAAAATGGTAAAAGATAAAACCGTAGCAGTTGTGTTAGCTTTCTTTGTAGGAGGTTTCGGAGTTCACAAATTTTATTTGGGCAATAACTTAGCAGGGGTATTATACTTGCTATTTTCTTGGACATTAATTCCGTCACTGCTCGCATTTTTCGATTTTATCGGCCTGCTGCTGATGTCGGAACAAGCTTTTCAGGTTCAGTACAATGGTGGCATGTTGCCGTCGGGGTATGCCCTCAGAGCGGCAAAAGATGTAACCGGGGCGATCGGCGAATTAAAAAAACTTTACGATATGGGTGCAATTACCGCCGAAGAATATGAAGAAAAACGCCAAAAACTGTTGCGAGAATTGTAATTAAGAAGGAAGTTCGGCAACGGATTAGCTTTCTTCGGATGTAACGGATGTCAGGAATAAGGAAGTTCGGCAACGGATTAGCTTTCTTCGGATGTAACGGATGTAACGGATGTCAGTTCGATGGAAGTCGGAAGAAGGAAGAAGGAAGAAGGAAGCCCACTATTAAAGAAGTGGGAGCGAAATAAGAAAGTGTGAGAACACAATTATTTAAGGATAAAACTAAAGTGTCTCAAGATTTATACTGGCTGCGTCAAACTCCAAATTGGGTGTGGTATGCTTTTATTCCCTACTTCGGCGGATTGGCGATCGCCTATGCAGGCCAAAAGTCAAATATTCGTAGTTGGATGGGATGGGGTGTTGCAATTACTTTAGCAGCACTAGCGGTATCTTCTTCAACTAATTTGGGTACGATCGTGTGGATCGCTCAAATTGTTACTGCTTTTAGTTTGAAAAAGCGCTATCTGATCAAAACCGCACCTAGAGGCTTACTGGTTCCTGCAACTGCGACAAATGCCGAAGAACTAGCAAACGTGCGCGGCAAAATAGATATTAACGAGTGTACCAAAGACGATATGGTCAGAATCTTGGGTTTGCCGATCGTCTACGCCAACGATATTGAATCTTTGCAAAACGAAGGCTACATTTTTACCCACGCCGAAGAGTTATCAGAAATAGCCGGAGTTCCCGAAAGTCACGTCAGACGTATCGCCCCGATGATTTGCTTCAGCTACAATTATCAAAAAGAATTGCAGTTTACTTGGAAACGGTTAAATATTCTTTCGCCGGAAGAGTTGATAGCCAGCGGTTTAGATCGATATGTTGCGGAAAAAATAGTTAGAGAAAGGCAGAGAAAAGGCGCTTACAAATCAGTTGTCGAAGTCAAGCGGCGGACGGGACTGCCTTTTGATTCATACCGCCATATTTGTTAATTTGCCGTTGTTAAGTCAGTCCAAAGTAAAAAAACAATAATATGCGATCGGACCTTGTAGGGGCGGGTTTGACAACAATAATTACCTAAAACCAATCATCTCGTAAACCCGCCCCCGCCCAACTAAAAAGTATTATGACAACAAAATTAGAAGTAGAACGACAAAAATTGTATGATACAGATTACCTGAGATGGATTGAAACCACTGTGGAAAAGTTGCGGGTTCGCGACTATTCAAACATCGACTGGGAAAATCTAATTGCAGAAATAGAAGACATGGGGCGAAGTGAACGCCGGAGTTTAGAGAGTAATCTGGTGGTAATTATCCTGCACTTGCTCAAGTGGCAATTTCAACCGGATCAAAGAAGCGGTAGTTGGAAAGGCAGCATTGCCGAACATCGCAGACGCATTCGCAAAGCTATCAAAGATTCCCCCAGTCTCAAACCATATCTTGAAGAGGTATTGACTGAATGCTATGCGGATGCAGCAGAACAAGCAATTGCTGAAACTGGATTGTCTGTAGAAACGTTTCCGCAATTATGTATCTACACTTCGGTCGAGGTTCTAGATTCTGAATTTTTGCCAGATTTTCTGGCAGATGAGATGATTCAAGGGTAGTATGGCAAAAAACTCGATCGCCTCCTGGTAATTGACATTCAATCCACCTGCTGACAAAACTCTCCCCCAGCAGGCGGGCCCAGCAAAATCATTAAAAAAAGTATTTATCGTCTTGACATTTACACAGAATAATGATATTAAAATAAGTTGATCAAACCCGTACTTTTCCCTAGCATTAACTCCAAGATGGGGTAAGTTTTCAAGACGATGCCTTAAATATCAGTGGTATCCTATCAGAATTATTATTGAAACGCAGAACGACACAATAGTAGCAGAACCGCTAACATCACACTTATGTCTGACTCTACTCCATCCCAAATCTCCCCAGAAGCTGCACCGGAAAGTGCTGCTACCGAAAACCGCAGTGCCAAAACTCGGCAACTGTTGGGCATGAAAGGGGCCGCTAGCGGGGAAACATCCATCTGGAAAATTCGCCTGCAACTGATGAAACCGATTACCTGGATTCCCTTAATTTGGGGCGTGGTGTGCGGGGCGGCGTCTTCTGGAAACTATGTTTGGAACCTAGAAAATTTCTTGATCGCAGCAGCTTGTATGTTGATGTCAGGGCCGTTGCTGGCAGGGTATACTCAAACTTTGAACGATTTTTACGATCGCGAAATCGACGCCATTAACGAGCCCTACCGTCCGATTCCCTCCGGTATCATCTCGATTCCCCAAGTAGTAACGCAAATTTTGGTATTATTAGCGGCTGGCATTGGGGTGGCTTATGCTCTAGACTTGTGGGCGGGCCATGAATTCCCGATAATGACTGTTTTGACTCTCGGCGGCGCGTTTCTAGCTTATATCTACTCTGCGCCTCCGCTGAAACTGAAGCAGAATGGCTGGTTGGGAAATTATGCCCTGGGCGCTAGCTACATTGCCCTGCCTTGGTGGGCGGGTCAAGCTTTGTTTGGTACACTAGATCCGACGATTATGATTTTGACCCTGTTTTACAGTTTGGCAGGGCTGGGGATTGCGATCGTCAATGATTTCAAAAGTGTTGAGGGCGATCGGCAATTAGGGTTAAAATCTTTGCCAGTGATGTTTGGCATCAGCACCGCAGCTTGGATTTGCGTTTTGATGATCGACATCTTTCAAGCTGGGATTGCAGGCTACCTGATCAGCATCCACCAAAACCTTTACGCTGTCATTCTGCTGCTGCTGATAATTCCCCAAATTACTTTTCAGGATATGTACTTTTTGCGTAATCCCCTGGAAAATGATGTTAAATATCAGGCAAGTGCTCAGCCTTTCCTGGTTTTGGGTATGCTGGTAGCAGCCTTGGCACTGGGTCATGCGAGTTAAGCAGAGTTTTGAGGTTTGAGTTAAAAAATTTTGAATTCAAAAAATATAATTCACCTCTCAAAAAAATACCAAGTTCTGCAGCGTTAAGAAAAGTTTTGAATTTTTAGTTTTGAATTAAAAAGTTTTTAATTCAAAAAAGCTAATTCAAGGCAGCGTGTGTTATTCAAGAAAAAATGTCGAATTAAAAATTAAGAATTGAAGAAGGCTAGCTTTTTTAATTTTTAATTTTTAATCGGACTTGATGAGGTTTGAAGGTCTGAACGTGGCAGAATTTTTCTCAAATATCAAAGATACATTGAGCAAAGTCACTAACGCAATAAGCGGTAATTCCGATCGAGAACCGCCGAAGGCTGCGAAGGGTAATAAGCTCAAATCGCCGGAATCAGAGGCGGAATTTTATCCACGGAAAAAGGATGAGCGATCCGAGTATGTGGTATCAGAAGATGCTGCGCCTCTAGAAGAGTCAGAATATTTAGAGCCAGAATATTTAGAGTCGGAATATTTAGAGCCAGAATACGCTCGATATCCAATAG
Source organism: Microcoleus sp. Pol12B5 (assembly GCF_036701335.1). NCBI lineage: Bacteria > Bacillati > Cyanobacteriota > Cyanophyceae > Oscillatoriales > Microcoleaceae > Microcoleus > Microcoleus sp. Pol12B5. The sequence goes on from NZ_JAUBQQ010000002.1 coordinate 149,775, forward strand.
TTAAGCGCAATTGGCAAGGGTTGAAGCGCTTAATTGCTTGGTTGGAAATTGAACCTCAAGTTACCAGCTTGCAAACCAAGGGAAAAGAATTGTTGCGGCCGGGATTAAGTTTGCTGGAAACTAAATCACCCCAAAAATCGGATAGTAGCGAATTGCCGGAAAATAGCGCATCGCCGAACACCCAACTGCAGATAAATACGGAACTACAGGAAAATAGCGCACCACAGGAAAATACTAAAAAACGTATCCCCCGCCGCCCTAGATTTTGGATAAGTTTAGGTGTGGCAAGTATAGGCGGGGGCGCTTTAATCTACGGTTTATGGATTTTGTACACATTAGACAAAGGTTTGCCGGATGTTAACGATTTGTCAGCGTTTAACCGCGACGGAACGCTGACAATTAAGGCGGCAGATAATACGATTTTGTTGCAGTCGGGGCCTGCAACTAGAGATAAACTGAAACTTCAAGAAATTCCCGAACTGTTGGTTAAAGCTTTTATTGCCATAGAAGACCGCCGTTTTTACCAACATCGCGGGGTGGATTATCAAGGTATTGTGCGATCGGTTGTTTCTAATTTGATAGCGAGAGATTTAGTGCAGGGCGGCAGTACAATTACGCAACAATTGGCTCGCGTTGTTTTTCTTAATCAGGAAAGAAGTATTAGGCGGAAGGTTCGGGAAGCTCTTTTAGCTCAGAAAATAGAGCGGGAGTTGAGTAAAGACCAAGTTTTAGAAAGATATTTAAATCTGGTTTATTTAGGTTCGGATGCCTACGGAGTGGCAGATGCAGCTTTGGTTTTTTTTAGCAAAACAGTCGATAAATTAACTTTGGCAGAGATGGCAACTTTGGCGGGTTTGCCGCCGGCACCGAGCGAATATTCGCCTTTAGTTAATCCTGATATTGCTAAGCAACGCCGCAATCTTGTGCTGCAACAAATGCAGGAAGCAAAGGTAATTACAGAGGCTGAGGCGAAGGAGGCGATGGCGGAACCTATTGCCGTTAAACCAAGTCCGCCGAAGCGATTTAAAGTAGTCGCACCTTATTTTGCTAGTTACATTCGGAAGGAATTGCCGCGCTATGTTTCTCAGGATGCTTTGGAAGCTGGCGGTTTGACTGTTGAGACGACGGTTGACTTGAAGTGGCAGAAAATAGCGGAAAAGGTGGTTAAAGATGCGATCGAAGTTGATGGCCGCCGTCAGGGTTTTGAACAGGCCGCTTTAGTTTCTATGGACACTAAGACTGGGGAAGTTAAAGCCCTGGTAGGAGGGGGAAATTTTAAGGAAAGTGAATTTAATCGTGCTACCCAGGCTTTGCGGCAGCCCGGTTCGACGTTTAAAGGGTTGGTTTATGCCGCGGCGATGGCGGCTGGTTTTTCTCCCTATGACGGTTACGAAGACGAACCAATTATTATCGACGGCTATCAACCGAATAATTATGGCAAAAAATTTAGCGGTTGGCGATCGATCTCGGATGCTTTGACACGTTCGGTGAATGTCGTAGCTGTGAAGGTGTTGATGGATGTGGGTTTTGAACCGGCCATAAAAGTAGCCCACGATATGGGAATTAAGTCGAAATTGAGTCCGATTTATTCCCTGGCTTTGGGTTCTTCGGAGGTGAATTTGCTCGAGTTAACCAATGCTTACGGTACTTTAGCAGCCCAAGGAAATTTTATTGAAGCCCACGGAATTAAGCGGGTGATTAATCAGCGGGGAGATGTGATTTATCAGGCTGATTTTAAACCGAAGCGGGTTTTGGATAAGGATAGCGCTGCGATTACTACTTGGATGTTGGAGGGTGTTGTGCAAGACGGTACGGGGGGGCCGGCGGCTTTAAACGATCGCGCTGTAGCAGGCAAAACCGGTACTTCGGAAAATGTCAGGGATTTGTGGTTTATTGGTTACATTCCACAGGTGGTGACTGGGGTTTGGCTGGGGAATGATGACAATTATCCCACCTGGGGAACTAGCGGTACGGCGGCTTACAATTGGCGCGATTTTATGAGTCAAGCTGTTAAGGGAATGCCCGTTGAGAAGTTTCCGAAGTTGCCGAAGTTGGAGGGCCGCAAGGGCAGTATTAAGGCAAAACCGGTGGAGCCTAAGAGGATTATTCGGGGGATGATTGTGAATGAGGATGGGGCGATCGTGCCTTATAATCCTAATCCTGAACCGAAGTATTACCCACCGCAAGAGCCTGCTTATCAAGAACCGGCTTATGAAGAGCCTGCTTATGAAGAGCCTGCTTATGAAGAGCCTGCTTATCAAGAACCGGGATATTAAACTATCGGTTTGGAGTAAGGACTTTACTCCTTTTTCAATTGCTTTAGCCTCACCATAAAAAAGCCGTCCATGTGATGTCTGTGCGGCCACACTTTCACCCATCCTTCGGGTGATGGCTGTACGGGTAAATCAATTGTTGGCGGTTCGATTTGCCAGTTAGGATTGCTGTCTAAGAACGATCGAATAACTGTTTCATTTTCCAAGGGATGAATTGTGCAAGTTGCATAAACTAATACGCCGCCGGACTTGACAAATGTCGCTGCATTTGCTAGCAATTCCGATTGCAGTTGAGATTGTTGTTGAATGTTTTCCGGCGTGTGGCGCCAGCGGGCGTCGGCGCGACGGTGGAGGGTTCCGAGGCCGGAACAAGGTGCGTCTAGTAAAACTCTGTCTGCGAGGTTAACAAACTCTGGGAAATGGCGGCTGTCTCCGGTATGAATTTTAAT
>NZ_JAUBQQ010000002.1:152596-154965 GCF_036701335.1 Microcoleus sp. Pol12B5
CTAGTAAATGGGTGACTAATTGAGCGCTGCTGTCTTGGATTGTCCACCAACCTTCGCTGTATCCGGGGAGGTTTTGAATTGCGCCGATGCTGCCATTTAGTCTTAATGCTTGTGGCAAGTTAGGGATTCTGCTAACGCTAATATTTTGGGATTTTAACGCAGCTTCAATTTGGGCGATCGAGCTTTTTAAGGGATTGATTCTCAGGTCAATCGTGGGGGATTGATTGAACCATTCACAGAGTTGTTCGGTTTCGGTTTCGCCTATTTGTTCGATCCACAAATTTACCAGCCATTCGGGGAAGCTGTGCAGAATTCCTAGGCGTTCAACCGTTGATTTATAATTAGTAACTGTTAATGGGTTTAAGTCGTTATCTGTTAAACGGATGTATTGGCGCAACAAACCGTTGACAAAACTGCTGAGTCCTGAAAATCCGTTTTCTTTTGCTAGTTGAACGGTGGTGTTGACGGCGGCGGAGGGGGGAATCTGGTTGAGATATTCGAGTTGATATAAGCCTAAATGTAAGATGGTGCGGAGTTCGGGCGGTTGTTGGGAGGATTTCTTTGTTGCTAGTTTGTCGATGATGAAGTCGATCGATCGCATTCTCCTGACGCTACCGTAAACTAATTCTGTCACTAAACGCCGATCGAGGTCGTTGAGTTGAGAATTGCTGAAAGCGCGATCGAGTGCGGCATCTGCGAATGCACCGCGGCGGTGGACTTCGCGGAGTGCGAGAAAAGCTATTTGGCGGGGATTTTGCATGGTTAAGATATGGGGGTCTAGAAACCGGGTTTTGTACTATAAGACGGGTTACAGCCCGCAGATTTGGTGAAAAACCCATTTTCCGATCGCCCGTGATTCGAGGACTATTATAATCTCAAATGTCCTCTGGATTTATGCCCATTTCTCGGAGTTTTTCTGATAGGCGATCGGCTTTTTGCTGTGCTAACTCTTTATCTTGCCGTTCTTGTTCCATTTGTTGTCGTTCTTGTTCCATTTGTTGCTGCGCTTGTTCCATTTGTCTTGACAACTCCACATAAGACAAAAACTTCAGTCCGTCAGGACGATAAATTTCCAAGTCTCCCGATGCAGTTTCACAACGTGTCTGCAAACGCGGACTTACCCAACCCTCCATTGATTCAATATAGTTGAGTTCTCCGTCACTTCGCACCCAACCCATTAACTCATTATCCTTTAAATCGTAGAAATAACATTCTTCAACCCCATAATTATCGTAAAACTTAAAAAGCTTAAATATTGTTCCCATGCGGTTGCCAGGGGAAATGATTTCAAAGACAACTTGCGGCGCAATATTATTTTCAAGCCACTGTTGGTAGGAACCTCTGTCACCTTTGGGTCTGCCAAAGACTACCATATTATCAGGTGCTTGGCGAGTTTTGTTATCTCCTTCGACGGGATACCACAGCAAATCACCTGCTACAAAGACATTTTCGTTGTCTTTGAATAAGGCATCTATTCCGCCTTGAATTTTTACGATTAATTGGAACTGTTTGGTATTGTCAGACATGGGTTTTCCGTCGCTGTCTGGGTAGATGATTTCTGGCAAAGTTTGAGTGGAAATTGTTGTTGTCATGGGGATGACTCCATTGCTAGTAGCATCAATTTCTATTTTATATCTATTTTATAGGACTTACGCAGGGGGCCCCGAAACCGGGTTTTTCACGAAAAGACTTCGTTGCAATCGGCAGATTAGGTAAAAAACCCGGTTTCTTTGTCGGAGTGCGTAAGTCCTGTTTTACTTATTCTGGTTTTGTTGACACCAATGGTTCTAATAAATTGCGTTCTTCTATGGGAAGTTCTAGCAAAACTCGTCTGTCGCCCTTGGTTTCCTTATAGCGGACAGCCGCATTCAGCAGGCGGATGGGAATTTTTAATTCATCGTACTTGCGAGTTAGTTTTTGCCACAATTCTAACCAAGTGCGGGCGGTTGTGTCGCTGACCATTTCTGAGATTAGTGCGGGGATATTTCGCACAATTCCTTGTCCTAAGATTGAGAGATACTTGTGTTTTTCGTAAACTGTGATTAGGCTGGTGATGCGAGTTTGAGTTATGGCTAGATCGTGCGTGTTTGCGAATAATTTTCTGATAATTAACTCGGCATCTTCTGAAGCAGCTTCTTTTCGAGGTTCGAGGCGTTGAAATGCGTCGTCTAAGGCGGTAATGCCTTCATCCCAACGATTTAATCCGAGAATGGCAATGGCGCGGTTGAAGAAGACAGGTGCACCTTCCTTACCCAGTTCGATCGCCTTATCACAAGATATTAAAGCTTCTTTATAGCGGCCGAGATTATCCAGTACCCAGCCTCGACTAAACCAACCCCACTGATAATTGGCATCAAGTTCGAGCGCCC